>JBPYEE010000338.1:0-4392 GCA_051985095.1 Vicinamibacterales bacterium
GCCGATGCGCGGGCCCCTCTTCCTGTCCGCGATTCCCGTCCACATCGTCGTCGAACGCGTCGTCGTCAGAGGGTGGAGGCGCGGCCTCGACCGGCGCGACCGGCAGCGGTTCCTCCACCGGCGCAACGTCTGGCACCGGGACATCGGCCGGCAGTTCCGGCGGCGGGAGGTCGTGCAGGACGCGTTTTGGCGGAGTGGCCGCCACCTGGGCGGACAGCGCCGCGGGCGCATCCGATTTCTTCCGCTGACGCGGCACCCTCGCGTGCTTGTACTCGTGCTCGCAGTCGCACGTCGTACAGCGCGTCTGCCTGACGTCGTCGCCGATCATGGCGACGACGGCGTGGTTGGTCACGCGCCGCTCGCGCGGACAGTAGTCATCCAGAATGTCACCAAGCCGAAGCTGGCGCTGTTGCATCAACGCTCCCGAAGAGTCCGCTGGTAGGGAAAGAGATCGCGAAAGGCGGAATTCATCTTAGCACAACCGTTAGCCACTCGCGAAGTTCCGATAGCCGTTGCCGTACAGCCGGCGGCGCGGTCGACTGGGGGGTCCGTTTGGCGTCAACCGAGACCCGTGGTGTCACGCGCGCGACGACATCCGGGCCGAAATGCTCACTGGCCGCACGCCATTCATCCATTGAGAGGCTCTCGAAATCCCGGTGCTGTGTCACGAGCGTGCGGACGAGCGCGCCGACAATCTCGTGGGCGCGGCGAAAGGGTACGCCGCGCTCCACCAGGTAGTCCGCAACATCGGTCGCCAAGAGCAAGCCGGATGCCGCCGCGGCCGCGCGGTCGCGATTGAGCGTGAGGGCGTCGACAACCGCCCGTACGACCCCGAGACAGCCGACCAGCGTATCTTCTGTATCGAAGACGGCTTCTTTGTCCTCCTGAAGATCCTTGTTGTATCCGGTCGGCAGTCCCTTGATGGTCGTCAGCAGGGCGGTGAGATGGCCAATGGCGCGGCCGGTTTTGCCCCGCACGAGCTCCAGGGGATCGGGATTCTTCTTTTGCGGCATCAGGCTACTGCCGGTGCTGAGGGCGTCGGACAGTTCAAAAAACCGATGCTCGTCGCCGCACAAGATGATGAGGTCCTCCGCCAGCCGGCTGAGATGCACCATCGTCAGCGAGGCGACGTAGAGAAACGTGGCGGCGAAATCGCGGTCGGACGAGGCGTCCATACTGTTGGCGACGACGCTCGAGAAGCCGAGCTCGTGCGCAAGCGCGTCGACGTCGATGCCGTACGGCGTCCCGGCGATCGCGCCGCTGCCGAGCGGCAGCGCATCCGCCTCCCGGCGCGCGGCCGCCAGACGATCGAAGTCGCGCTTGAGCGGCGCGGCGTGCGACAGGAAGAAGTGAGCGACGAGCACCGGCTGCGCCGGCCGGAAGTGGGTGAAGGAGGGCATCAGCGCGTCGCCGGCCGACAGAGCCTGGCGGGCGAGCGCGTCGATGGCGGCCGCGATCGCCCGCTGCAGCGGCGGAATGCGCCGGCGCAGGTACAGCCGGAGATCCAGCGACACTTGCTCGTTGCGCGAGCGGCCCGTGTGCAGCCGCCGGCCGGCATCGCCGAGCCGCTCGACCAGCAACCGCTCGACGAACGTGTGAACGTCCTCGTCGGGACCCGAGACAAACGACGGATCGGACTGCCCGCGGGCGAGCAGGTCGCCGAGGGTCCGTTCGATCGCCGCCACCTCATCCGCGGGCAGGACCCCCGCGCGACCCAATGCCCGCGCCCAGGCGATGCTGCCGGTGACGTCGTCCTCGAACAGGCGTCGGTCGAACCGAAACGACGCGCCGAACTCGAGCGCGGCGGCATCCGGCGCCGTGTCGAAGCGCCCGGACCAGAGCGTCATTCGATGACCGTCAACGGAGTCGACGGCGCCCGCGGGTCACAGCGGCCGGGCTCGCACACACCCTGGAACAGCTTCAGCCGGACCGTCCCGGACACGCTCTCCTGCTGCTTGGCGATCGCGGCGTCGAGCGTGCGGCGAGACGGTGTGAACCAGTCGCCACGGTCGATGATTTCGACGTAGCGGCGGCGCAGGTCATCGGGGGCGTGCGGGACCACCGCCCGCTGCAGCAAGCGATGCGCCGTGCTCAGGATGCCCAGCGTCGCGTCGATCCCGTGTGCGCGCGCGATGATGTCGAGGCTTCCGATGAGGTCGATCGGCGGCATCACGATGCCGTTGATCGCGACCGGGACGCCGCGCTCGAACGCAAGGTCGACGAAGGCCGGTTCGGCGGCGGTCGGCGTCGCGGGTGATGCGGAGGGTCCGGCCGTCTGATCGCGCGGCACCGCGATGACCCGGAACGCGGGGTCGAGCGCCCGCACCGCCGTCGCGACACGGTCCGCGTCAGGGCAGGCGTGGGCAACGACGGTCGTGTGTTCGATGCGTGCGACTTCGATCAGCCGTTCGGCAATCAGGGGACGGGTCAGCGCGGCGACCAACGAGCGATCGCCATCGTAGAGCGCATCGGCCCGGAGTGCCGGCAGCAGAAACTCCCGGGCGAACCCGTCGTGGACGTCGAGGACGTGTGCGCGCGCGGCGCCGAGCGTCAGCGCCCGGTCGCGGACCGGCTCGAGCTCGCGGCCTTCGCCGAAGTCGAGCGTCAGCGTGACGACTTCGGCGTCGTGATGCGACGCCAGCCATGCGAGGGCGTGCGCCGCCGCGGGACGACCCGAAAACGCGAGCACGATACGGGTCATGCGCCGGTGAATTCCTTCAGCCGCCGGACCAGCGTGGCGGCGCCGCGGCCGCCGCGGCCGATCACGAGAATCGTGTCGTCGCCGGCAATCGTGCCGACCGCCTCCGGGAGCGCCGCGCGATCCATCGCCTCGGCCAGCGCCTGCGCCTGGCCGCGCCCGGTGCGGATGACGACGAGCTGTTGGACGCGCTCCACGCGCTGCAGAAACTCAGCCGCCGCACGCTCGAGCGTCATCAGCGCGGTTTCCGGATTCGCGGCATCGACGCCCGGCCGTTGATACGCGCCATCGCCGGCGCGCTTCACGAGGCCGAGATCCTTGATGTCGCGCGAGATGGTCGCCTGCGTCGCGTCGAAGCCGCGCTGGCGCAGCCGCTTTCTCACCGCTTCCTGGCTGTGGAGCGGTTCGCGGTCGATCAGATCGAGGATGAGCGATTGACGGCGCGCTTTCATGCAAGGCCGAACTGAAAGTATACATCGATTTCTGTTGATCCGACTGCGCGTGGCGTGTATAACTATTCTTTCCGATGCATAGTGTCAGCGCGCCCCTGCCTGGTGTCCGCGAGCCCGCGACGGCGGGCGCCGAGACGCCCGTGACGCGCGTCGCCGTCGCCGGCGCGACCGGCTACACCGGTCAGGAACTGCTGCGGCTCCTCGCGCGCCACCCGGCGGTGGCGATTGTCGCCGCGACCTCGTCGGCCTCCGCGCCCGGCGCGGCGCGACGGCTGCCGGCGCTGACGCGGCTGTGGAGCGGGTCGATTACCCCGCTCGACCGCGACGCGTTGGCGCGCCTGGCGGATGTCGTTTTCCTCGCGTTGCCGGACGCGGCCGCTGTCGAGCTGGCGCCGGCGCTTCTGGCCGCCGGGGTTCGCGTCGTCGATCTCTCGGGCGCGTTCCGCCTGCGGGACGCGGCGGCGCGCGCCACCTGGTACCCGGAGACCACGCAGGTGCCGGAAGGCGTTGCCTACGGCCTCACCGAGCGTGAGCGGCCCGCCGTGGCGCGGGCACAGCTCGTCGCCAACCCCGGCTGTTATCCGACGGCCACGCTGCTCGCACTCGCGCCGCTCGTCGATGCGGGTCTCCTGCGGTCGACGAGCGACATCATCGTCGACGCGAAGTCCGGCGTCTCGGGCGCCGGCAAGACGCCGACCGAGCGAACACATTTCTCGGAATGCCACGGCAACGTGTCGGCGTACGGCGTCTTCGGCCACCGCCACGGCGCCGAGATCGAGCAGGGCGTCGGCCGCCAGGTGACCTTCACGCCGCATCTCGTGCCGCTCGACCGCGGGATTCTGTCGACGATCTACGTCCGCGTCGCGCCGGGCACGACCGAGGAAGCACTCGGAGACGTCTACCAGCGCGCGTACGCGGGCGCCACATTCGTGCGGCCCGTCGGCTCGTCGTTGCCGCAGATCAAACACGTCGCGCACACGAATTTCTGCGACATCGGCTGGCGCGTCGATCGCTCCGGCCGCGCGATCCTCGTCTCGGTCATCGACAACCTGCTCAAGGGCGCGTCGGGACAGGCTGTTCAAAATATGAACGTGATGCTCGGCATCGACGAGCGGCTGGGGCTGCTGTGACCGAACGCCGCGCGATGCGCCCGATCGTGCTCAAGTTCGGCGGCGAACTCCTGGACGATCCGGGCTCAGCCGCGACGGCGATCTCGGCCGTTCAATCAATCGCGACGAAGTG
>JBPYEE010000339.1:0-5534 GCA_051985095.1 Vicinamibacterales bacterium
CAGCGTGGCACGTGAACCGCTCGTCGAGATCGCGACCCGATCCGGCGCGCGGGGTGTGCTGCTCGATACCGCCGACAAGCACGCTCCCGGGCTGAGACGGTTGATCGACCAGCGGTCGCTGGCGGCCTGGGTGACGCAGGCACACGACAACGGGCTGCTCGTCGCGCTCGCCGGCAAGCTCACGGAAGCCGATGTCCCGTTCGTTCGCGACGCCGGCGCGGACGTCGCCGGCGTCCGCGGGGCGGCGTGCGATGGAGGCCGCATGGGACGGGTGTCGCCGGATCGTGTCCGGCGGCTGCGTGCGTGCTGTCAGGACGCCGCGTCCGGCTGCAGCGCCAATCGAAGCGCGTCGGTCTGATCCGCCGCCACGATTGCCGGCGTCACCTCCGCGGGCAGTGCGCACGTGAAATACGGATCGACTGCGCCGTCGTGCGCAACTCCGGGCGGCTTGACGAGCACGAGGCGGCGGGCGCCGACGCGGCCGGCAATCCACGCGGCGATACTGTCGCTCGTCACGTCCCAGGAATGGGGCAAGGGATCGGCGGCGCGCAACCAGCGGGACGGCGCAAGGATGGGCACCTTCGCGTCCCTGAGCGCGGCGGGAATCTCGGCCGGGTGCTCGACGAGCGTCGCGCCCGCCCCGCGCGCGACCAGCAGATGCGCGCACTGATCCATCGCGAGCACGGCCATCCAGTGAGCTGCTGTATCCGGGAGTCCCATTCGGCGGTCGACCGCCCGCACTGCGTCGGCGAAAGGCCCGCCGCCGGGCACGACGATGAGCGGCAGGGAACGCGCGGCGGCGCCGACCAGCGCGAGGACGGCATCGAGAACGCCGACCTCGGCCAACAGACCGCCGCCGATCTTGACGACGGCGTGAACGCGCGCTGACACGTCCGACGACACCACGGCCAACTATACGTTGCGCCACCCGTCAACCGACGCCTATACTGCGCGCGTCTCGCGGACTGGAGGTCTGACTTGGTGAATCTCGTCACTCGCCCGCGGGTGCTCGCCACCCTGTTCTGCCTCTTCCCGCTCGCGCTGCTGCAAGCGCAGCGCGCGCTCCAAAACGCGGCCGCCGTCGACTCTCTGACCGGTGTGGTCCAGGGCGCGCAGGGCCCGGAAGCCGGCGTCTGGGTCGTTGCCGAAACGAAGGATCTGCCGACGAACTTCATCAAGATAGTCGTGACCGACGATCGCGGGCGCTTCGCGCTGCCCGATCTGCCGCCGGCCACCTATCGTGTCTGGGTGCGCGGTTACGGCCTGCTCGACTCAGCGCCGATTACGACGAAGCCAACGGCCACCGCCGTGACGCTTCATGTCACCTCGGCGAGGACTCCCTCGGAAGCTGCGAGAGTCTATCCTGGCAACTACTGGCTCTCGTTGCTCGAACCACCGGCCAAGTCCGAGTTCCCCGGGACCGGCGCGCAGGGCAATGGCCTCGGACCGGCGATGCAGACGCAGAATCACTGGATCAACTCGCTCAAGTCGGACTGCAACTTCTGCCATCAGCTTGGGAACCAGCTGACACGCACCGTCGACGATGTGCTCAAGGCGAAGCCGGAGCTGAAGTCCCACGCGGAGGCATGGGAGTGGCGGCTCGGAACCGGCGTCCGCGGGAACGCGATGTATGGCGTCCTCACCAACCAGGGCAAAGAGCGATCGCTGAAAGCCTACGCCGACTGGACCGAACGAATCGCCAGGGGGGAGGTGCCGCCGACACCCTCGCGGCCGAAAGGCGTCGAGCGCAACCTGGTCGTCACGCTGTGGGACGTCGGCGACGACCATTCGTTCATGCATGACGAGATCGCGACCGATCGGCATCATCCGACGGTCAATGCCGGGGGACCCATCTACGCGGTCTCGGCGGGACACGGCCAGCTGGTGGTCCTCAATCCGAAAGAGCACAGCACGTTCGTCGTGGACATCCCCACGCGTGAGCCGAAAGAGAAGGTGCCGTCGCGCTTCCCGGCACCCAACCGTCCGTCCATCCATTGGGGCGACGAGCATTTGTGGGGCAACCCCCCCTACAACCCTGCCGATCCGCACAACCCGATGCTCGACAGCCAGGGTCGCGTCTGGATGACGTCGAAGATCCGCAGCAACCAGGATCCGCCGTGGTGCAGCGACCCGTCCAACAAGTTCGCCGACTGGTTCCCGCTGCGCGCGAGCGGCCGTCAAGCGTCGTTTTACGACCCGAAGACCGGGAAGTTCACGCTGGTCGACACCTGCTTTGCGACCCATCACCTCCAGTTCGACACGGATCCGGACCAGACGGTGTACTTCAACGAGCTGACGGGTCCGATGTTCGGCTGGATCGACACGAAGATCTACGACGAGACCCACGACGAGCAGAAGGCCGCAGGCTGGTGCGGACAGGTGCTCGATACCAACGGCGACGGCAAAATCACCCGGCCGTGGAACATGCCCGCCGGTCGCGGCGGCGATTCGCAGTTGTACCAAGGCGACACCGCCACCGGCGGCGCCGGCGCGCCCACTGGCCGTGGCGGGCGGGGCCCCGCGCCAGCGATGGATCCCAAGCTGGACACGATGGTCAACTACCCCATGTACTCGGTGATTCCGAGTCCGGTGGACGACACCGTGTGGGGCGTTTCGGAGCGGTACCCCGGGTTTCTGATCCGCCTCCAGCGCGGCGACAATCCACCGTCGAGCTGCAAGACACAGATCTTCAAGGTTCCCGAGCCGGGATTCGATCCGCGCGGTGTGGACGTCGACAGCCACGGCGTCGTTTGGACGGCGCTGGCGGCCAGCAGTCATTTGGCGAGCTTCGATGTGCGCAAGTGCAAGGATTTGGACGGTCCGGCGAAAATCGACGGCAGCCAGTGCCGCGAAGGCTGGACGCTCTATCAGACCGACGGTCCGAAACTGAAAGGCACCGACATCCCCGCCGACTTCCACTATTACAACTGGGTCGATCGGCACAACATCGCCGGGTTTGGCGCGGACACTCCGATCGCGACCGGCTCGAATTCGGACGCGCTGCTCGTGCTGAACCCTCAGACCAGGCAATGGATCACGCTGCGCGTGCCCTATCCGCTCGGTTTCTACTCACGCGGCCTCGACGGCCGCATCGACGATCCGCAGGCGGGATGGAAGGGTCGTGCGCTGTACGCGAATTACGGGACGCATTTCGTCTGGCACATTGAGGGCGGCAAAGGGACGAAGGGGAAGATCGTCAAATTCCAGATTCGTCCCGATCCGCTCGCTCGTTAAACGCGACCCTCGATCAGGGGGGTTCGTTTCTGCGAACGCTCGGACGGGACCCGCGACCGACCTTGACGAGCGCGTAGTTGTTCTCCTGGCAGGTGACGCGGTAGCCGGGCCGATCGACGATCAGCGCAGCCGGACGCTGCGCCTCATCCTGCTCGCCCCCTGGCGCCGACCACGACGCGTTCGGACGACCGCTCTGCCTGCCGCTCGGTGATTGCCTCGTCGGTGACGGCGGCGCGCTCGCCGAGGTGCACTGTGACGCCGGCCATCTCTCGCGCTGGCCGGATGCGCTGCGGATCCCGATCGCCCAGGGTGGCCTTCGGTTGCGTCTACGTTTTCGTCCGCGAAGCGCGGTTGCCGGGCAGCCGCTGGCGTGACGGCTGTCAGCGCCGGCGCGGCGCCCGAACGATTCTCGTCATCCGCTCAGTACGCCCCATTCGAAAAGGCGGATCGGTCGGGTGTATAACGTTCGACTGACCGGAAAGGAGATTTCATGCTGTCCCTGATTCTGGCGGCGCTCGTCATCGGGAACACACCGTGCGACAGCCTCAAAACGCTGTCGACGCCGCAGGCAGCAGTCGTCGGCGCGGACGTCGTGCCGGCAGGCGTTTTCACGCCACCTCCAGCGTCGGCGCCGGGTCCGCCGCCAGCTGAACCGGGCGGACGTGGCGGTGCACCTCCTGACCCGCCACCTCCACCGCAGCCGATTCCGGCGCATTGCCGTGTGCAGCTGACACTCAAGCCGTCAGCCGACTCCAACATCCACAGCGAGCTCTGGATGCCTACCGAGAACTGGAACGGCAAGCTGCTCGTGGTCGGCAACGGCGGCTTCGCGGGTTCGATCCAGGGATACGGCGACATGCAGATCGCGCTGCGTCTGGGGTACGCCACGGCGGCGACTGACACGGGCCACAACGCGGCAGACGGGCCGAACGGCATGTTCGCGCTCGGCCACCCGGAAAAGATCGTCGATTTCGCGTATCGCGCAGTCCACGAGACGACGGTGGAGTCGAAGCGGCTGATCACGGCGTTTTACGATCGCGCGGCGCAGTACTCCTACTTCAAGGGATGCTCGACGGGAGGACGCGAAGCGGTGATGGCCGCCCAACGCTTCCCGGAGGACTACGACGGCATCATTGCGGGCGCGCTGGCGAACCGCCATATTCACATGCACACGGCGGGATCGGCGCGGCAAATCGTCCTGGCCCGCCATCCCGAGATGGCGATTTCGGCCGAGACGGCACGGATGGTCAACGAGGCGGTTGCGGCCCGGTGCGACACGCTGCACGAAGGCTTCCTCAACAACCCGCCACAGTGCACGTTTAACTTCTCGACGCTGCTCTGCAAGGACGGCGCGTCGAACGCCGCCCAGTGTTTGACACCGGCGCAGCTCGCCGGTGTCGAGATGTTCTATGGCGGTCTCCGAAACAGCAAGGGCGAGGTGATCTTCGCGGGCCAGGTGCTCGGCAATCCGCTACCGGCGCTGCGGAGCTCCGATGACATCAACGTTATCGACACCGTACGAATCTGGGCGTTTCAGGATCCGAAGTACGACTGGCGTCGCTTCGATCTCGATCGCGACATGCCGATCATCGATCAGAAGATTGGCTTCGTGGACGCGACCGATCCGGATCTCCGGAAATTCAAGGCGCACGGCGGCAAACTGCTGCTCTACGCGGGCTGGGCCGACACGACGATAACGCCGAAGAACACGGTCGAGTATTACGAGACCGTCGTCAAAAGGATGGGGGCGCAAAACGTCGCCGACTTCGCGCGGCTGTTCATGGTGCCGGGCATGGCGCACTGCCGCGGCGGCGCCGGACCGGACGCGTTCGACACGATCGGCGCGCTCGAACAGTGGCGCGAGAAGAACATCACACCGGCGACGCTTCCGGCGACCAACCGGAGGTCGGGCCTGTCGCGGCCGCTCTGCGCGTATCCGCAGTACGCGAAATACGGGGGCAGCGGCGATCTCAAGGACGCCGCGAACTGGGCGTGCACCGCGCCGCAATGAGGGTCCTCGGCGTCATCGACCTGCTGAATGGACGTGCCGTGCACGCGCGCGCCGGAGACCGCGCGCGCTATGAATTGGTGCGAACCGTGGACGGCGTGGCGGTACACCAGGGAGATGCCTGCGCGCTCGCGCGCTGGTACGTCGAGCAGCGGCACCTCGACGAGCTCTACCTCGCCGATCTCGACGCGCTGACGGGCCTGCCGCCTCAGGAGACCCGCATCGCCGCCGTCGCGGCGGTCGGCGCGCCGCTGCTCGTCGACGCGGCCGTGACATCGGTCGATCACGCCGG
>JBPYEE010000340.1:0-17192 GCA_051985095.1 Vicinamibacterales bacterium
GAGGACTTCCGCGCCCACGCGGGTACCGGCGGCGAGCGCCTCTGCCGGCGTCAGTCCCGCGCCAACAAGGAGCTCGAGCTCGTGTTGCGTCGTCCAGCCGAAGAACTGGTCGCCGGGACCGGCGTCGGTGCCGACGGTGATTCGGACGCCTGCTGCATAGAGTTTCTTGACCGCGCGCTGCATCATCGCATACGTCTGCCTGGCGCGCTGCACGTTCTCCGGCTTGCGCGATTCGATCTGTTTCTCAACACGGTTGAGGACATCGGGTAAGACTGTGTCGCGCACGAGCGGGTCGTCGATCCAGGCTGGTCGTCTGTCGTAAATCGCACGCTCGGAACCGCCGAGCGTCAGCGTCATGAAAAACCCGGGACGTTTTTTGATCAAATCGATCAATTCCTGGTCCGTCTCCTGATCGCGAACCAGGTGCCCGAACCCATCGACACCCGCACGCGCCAGATCTTTCGCATCGGCGAGCGCGAAGATGTGCGCGATCACACGGAGGTTATTGCGGTGCGCTTCGTCGATGATCGCCCGGTACAGCACTGGCGTCAGTTTCGGGACGGTGCCATTCCGATCGTCGACCCAGATCTTAACGAAATCGACGTGCTTGGCGGCCAACTCCCGGACGTCGCCTCTTGCCTCCGCTTCCGTCGTCACTCCGTACGCGGCCGGTCGCATCGGCTGGCCCGGTCCCGCGTTGGGCATCGCGAGACCGCGTCCCGCCGTGAAGAGCAACGCGCCGCCGGGATGGGGCTGGCGTCGGAGGTCGTACGCCAAGTCCCCGATATCGGCACCCAGGCTGACGACAGCCGCCACCCCCGCATACGCGTAGCGGTTCAGATGATCGATCAAGTTCTCACGCGTGTAGTTCTCTGCCGCGTCGGTCATGCCTTTGGTGTAGCCGAGGTGGCCGTGGAGATCGAGCAACGCCGGGATGACGGTCTTGCCGGTGAGGTCCACGCGCGCGGCGATTGACGGAGCGTTGACCTCGCCCCTCCGCCCGACTGCACGGATCCGGCTGTTCTCGACGAGGAAGGACGCGTCTTGAATCGGCGCTCGACCATCCCCGACCAGGAGGCGCGCCCCCTCAAAAAGCGTCGCCGACGGCAGCGGTCGCTGTGCCCGGCTTGCTGCGGCGGCCCCAATGAGTAGTGCAGCCACGAACGCACTTCGACGCAGAAGCATCGCGACCTCCATTCGGCGTGACAAGGCGTGACACGCTCAGCATAACGGTATCAACTCTGGGCCGCCAGCCGAGCGATGGATCGGTTCGATCCAATTTTTTGACGTGCCTCGGAGTGGCGCTCTGCATCACCGTAATGAAGCCATTTTGCAGTTGCAACCCCTGCGACGGTAATGTACGTTCGCGCGACCTGCAAGTTCTCAATTGCAGCGGTCGTCGACGTAAGAATCCCCTCGCATCCGGTGTAGTGCGTTTGCGGTCTGTCTGCGCTTTCGTCGAACAAGAAGTTCGCGACGATCTGGGAGGACATGATGGGCAAGGGCTTCACTGCGGTGATTATTGCGTGGTTGGGTCTTATCCTATCGTCGGCTGCCGCATCGGCCCAGCAGGCGTCGAGCGCCATTACTGGAACCGTCAGAGACCCCACCGGTGGAGTCGTTCCCGGCGTCACGATCGAAGTGGCGAGCCCCGTGCTCATCGAAAGAGTTCGAACGGTTGTCTCCGATGAGCAGGGTCTGTATCGCGTGATCGATTTGCGTCCCGGTACCTACTCCGTCACCTTCACTCTGCAAGGCTTTGCGACCGTCAAGCGCGATGGCATCGAGCTGCCGCCGAACTTCACGGCCACGGTCAACGGAGAAATGCGCGTCGGAGCGATTGAAGAAACCGTGACGGTGTCTGGGCAGTCGGCAACGGTCGACGTGCAGAACGTTATCCAGCAATCGGTGCTCAACTCAACTCAATTGAACGGTCTGCCGACCGTTCGCACGCCGCAGAGTTATGTGCCATTCGTTCCGGGTGTACAAGGCGGCGTGGGCCTCGTTGGTCGCGACACGGCAACGCTCGCAATTCACGGCAGCCGTGGCGGCGAAGCCAACATCGCGATCGACGGCTTCGACGACCACAGCTTCGAGGGGGCGGGGGGCGGCGCGTTCATTTACTACATCAATCAGGCAATGGTGCAAGAGGTGAGCGTCGAGGTGAGTAGCGAGTCGGCCGAGCAACAGATGGCCGGAATCAAAACCAACTTGATTCCGAAAGAAGGCGGCAACAACTACAGCGGGTTTCTATTCCTCGGCGGTACGAACACCAACTTTCAACAGAACAACCTGACGCCGGCGCTTCAGGCGCAGGGGCTACAGTCTGTCACGCACCTGAACAAGGTGTGGGATCTGAATCCGGCGTGGGGTGGTCCCATCATCAAAGATAAATTGTGGTTCTACAATGCGTTTCGGTACTGGGGGTCAATCACGTACAACGCCGGTGTGTATTACGCGCAGGACCCGTATGCGTTCGTGTACAAGCCAGACCTGAGCCGTCAAGAGACCAGCGACATCCACGACGGAAGCGTCAACCTTCGTCTGACCTACCAGGCGAACGCCAAGAACAAGTTCTTCGGGTTCTACGACGACCAGCCGCATTGCACGTGCAATTACACCAACGCGACGAACGTCATCGCGCCTGAGTCGATGCAGTGGGGCCGGTGGGAGCCGAATCGATTCGCGCAAGCGGGCTGGAAGTCGACGGTGACCAATCACCTCTTTGTCGAAGCGGGCGCGTCCTCAAGCTTCGGCGATTGGAATCTGCGTCAGCGCCCCGACACACCGACGCTGACGCCGGTGACTGAGCTCTCGAACAGCCTGCTGTACCGGTCTGCACTGAACTACGGGCACAACATCAACGCCCCGGTCATTTACCGTGCCACCGCGTCTTACGTCACTGGAACGCACACGCTGAAGTTCGGGTTCAATTTGGTGCACGGCACGCACACGAACAGCACATACGTACCGGGGAACTACGCGCTGACATTGCTGAACGGCGTCCCGCGCTCAATTACCGAGTACTCGACACCGTACGCCGATCAGAGCCAGGTCACGGCCGACTTCGGGTCATTCATTCAGGATCAGTGGACGACGAAACGAATGACCCTCAACCTGGGTCTCCGATGGGACTACTTCCACGGCAATGTGCCGGCGCAGAGCGAATCGGCGTTGCTCGCTTCGGAAAATCTGCCGCTGCCGACGTTCGTGCCGGTCGGGAATTATGCCGCGGTCCCGAACGTTCCGCTGTGGAACGATATCTCGCCGCGCCTCGGGGTCGCGTACGATCTGTTCGGCGACGGCAAGACGGCGGTGAAGTTCAACGTTGGTCGATACGTCGCCGGACAGTCCGTGGCCATTGCGAATGCAAACAACCCCGTATTCACGACGGTTACATCAGTTACGCGGACGTTCAACGACGTGAACGGCAATTTCATTCCGGCTTGCGATCTCACGAATCCCGCCGCCAACGGCGAATGCGGCCCGATTTCCAACATCAACTTCGGGAAGAACAACCCGGCGGCCAACCAATACTCCAACGATGTGCTCCACGGTTTCGGTAACAGACCGTACAGCTGGGAACTCACCGCCAGCGTCCAACGCGATCTCGGGAACGGCCTGTCTCTGAACGCCGGGTACTATCGCCGTTGGTACGGCAACATTTACGTGACAGACAACACCGCTGTGACTGCTTCCAGCTTCAGTCCGTATTGCGTTCCGGTTCCCGTCGATCCCAGGCTGCCGGGCGGCGGCGGCAATCAGTTGTGCGGTTTCTACGACGTCAACCCGGCGTTCTTTGGCAAGGTGACGAACCTCGTGACCCAGTCGACGGACCTGCTGAACGGCAAACTCGAAGACGTGTACGACGGCGTCGACATCATCGCCACCAAGCGGTTTCCGGGCGGCGGACAGGTGACGGGTGGCATTAATACGGGCCGCGAGCGCACGAACGTCTGCTCCGCATTGAACCTGCCGAACCTCAGCGTCTCAATCGGCGCCAATGAATCCGCAGGAACGACCAGCGGATTCGTCGGCAGCCTAGCGGGCGCCCAGGCGCCCAATACGAGCGCGTTCTGTGACATTCGGCCTCCGTTCCAGACACAGCTGAAAGTGTATGGGGTCTATCCCCTGCCATGGTTCGGCATTCAGGTCGGCGGCGCGCTTCAGAGCATTCCCGGACCACAGATCACGGCGACCTATGCTGCCACCAACGCCCAGATCGCACCGTCGCTCGGACGCAACCTCTCGGCCGGCAGCACCGCTACTGTGCTGGTCGATTTGATTCCGCCGGGAACGCTGTACGGTGCTCGGACCAACGAACTCGATATGAACTTGAAGAAGAACTTCAAGTTCAACCGGTTCCGGTTCTCCCCTGGCCTCGATGTGTTCAACATCCTGAACCGGAGCGACGTCATCGCCCTGAACACGCGGTTCGGCCCGGCCTGGCAGCAGCCGACGAACATTCTGCAGGGGCGGTGGCTCAAGTTTGGCGCGCAGTTCGATTTCTGAGGGCGTTACTTGCGCGCTTTCTCAATGAAATCGGTCCGGTGCGGGCGAATTCGGGCGAAACTCTCGGCGGAGATGACGTAGTACCAGGGCGCAAAGCGCTGACTGAGCGTCGCTGCGACGCGCTCGGAGCTCTCAAGGGACGCCGAAGGGGCGCCGCTAATGGAGCTCGGGTCGAACGCCACCGTGATAAATACGTAGCGATTTTCACGGGGCGCGGACTCTCGCGACTCGGCGGCGTTTCCCGACGCGGCGTTCTCGTCGTCCGGTTCACCTGACGCGACCTCGCCGAACCGGAGTGTGTAAAAGACGCCGCGGCGGGTGTGCACCAGG
Source organism: Vicinamibacterales bacterium (assembly GCA_051985095.1). Taxonomy (GTDB): domain Bacteria; phylum Acidobacteriota; class Vicinamibacteria; order Vicinamibacterales; family CAVVIG01; genus Gp6-AA45. The sequence goes on from JBPYEE010000340.1 coordinate 4,843, forward strand.
ACTTCACCCTCGTTCGACAGCAGACGGCCGTCGCGGGTCAGATAAAAGCCTTTTCGTGCCAGATCGTCCCGGTCGGCCGTTGTGATGGCGGTACTCTGTCCGCTGCGAGCAAGCGCCGCGCTGATGCCAGGCGGCTTCGGAAACACCGCGGTAATCTTCAACCCCACGAGATTGGTAATCAGCGCGTCGACCGCGGCCTGACTGGTCCTCTCGTTCGAACCGCTGTCGGCGAGCGTCCAGTCATCGTCGCGGCTCCGCCGAAGGAGCAACGCCTCACGCGGGCGCACGGCGCCGCTCGTGTGGTCGAGTGAGTAATTCACAATGTTGATCGCATCGATATCGTTCCGATCGATTCGAAGCAGGTCCGGATCGATCCAATCCGAAAAGCGGGTCGAGGTCTGGAGATTCCCGATGCGAGCGATCGACACCATTTTTTGATCCGGCCGCCGAACGTACCGGAGCTCGTCGTGGCCCGTCACTGGCCGGCCGATGAGAATGTCGGCGAGCAGTCGTTCGTTTTCACCACGAATCGTGACGCGCGTCGCGCGTCCCTTGACACCCGGCAGCGCCACGTCCATCGGGTCGAGCACACCGAGGCGCTCGTAGTCGGCAGTGCTGACACTGGCGACGTCCTCTTGACGCAGTGTGACGATCTCGGCCGCAATCCGGGCCAGCCGGTCTTTCGCGTCCGCGGGGTAATCGAAGTGTGAGGGAATCGTCCAGGAACCGCGCTGATTCTGGACTTTGAATGCGCGCGGCGTTCCGGTGCGCTCGTCAAACTCGACGACTTCCAGCGACGTCGCCCCGTTCGGATCCGCAAAGTCGGGAAACAGAAGCCTGTCGTGATCCGGCAGCCCGATCGGTGAATGGCCTCGTGGGCCAAGAGCCCATGTCACGGCTGCAAGGAGGACCGCCGCGATCACGAGCGCCGCGGTCTTGCGTGCCTCGCTCATGTTGGCAGCCGCAAACGGCCGACGGCTCTCGCACTGGCATTCTCGCGGCGCGTTCGCTTGATGAAGATGCCGGCGCCGAGCAGCAGCACCGGCATCGGCGGAACGAGAACCGCGATCAATCGAATCTCGCCGCGGATCCGGCCGACTTCCGCCTCCATGGTCTCGCGACTAATCAGAATGCGCCGGTTTTTCTCTGCGTCAATGTTCGCTTCGAGCAGCCGAAAGCGTCGCTCTTCGGTCTCACGCAGGTTGTTGACCATCGCCTGCTTCGCTTGGTCGTCCAGATCGGATCGGCGGTTGAGGTCGTCGATGCGGCCCTTCAACCGATTGCGCGCCTCGGCCAGCGCGGCCTGGGCGTCAGCGTCGGCCTTCTGTTCGTCGCGCATGCGGCGTTCCATGAAGGCGCGCGTTTCCCGCTCGACGCGCTCAAGCGCCCGCAGCCGCACGCGGTGGTTTCGGAGGGCGATGAACGAATCGTCGCCGGCCAACTCGTCTATAGCATTTAGAAAGAACGTGATGTTGTCGAAGCTGGCGTTCGCCGCTGCGCTGGCGCGAATGTCAAAGAAATTGTCGGCGATGAAATCCAAATCAGCAACCGCGATGACGTCGATCGGCTTGGCCCCTGGCGCCAAGGCCACGCCGGGCTTCGATTGAACGTGGGCGGCGACGATGTTTGGCTGCCGGCCAGTTTGATGCGTAAACGACGCGTTCAGCTGGAGCCCGGACGGCGTCGGACGCACCACGTCGAAGAAGCTGGCAGTTCCTGACAATGGGCCCGTACTAAGGAGCGGATTGAAGGTGAAACGGTCAGCGCTGGCAGCGGCGAGACAGCCTGGATAGAGGAGCAGCACTTCATGCAGGCCAGCCGTCGCGAGGTCGCGGCCATTGAACGCGCCGGGGTTGCCGCTGCCGGCCCCGACAAACACGGCTTCGGCCGGCAGTTGTTCCATGTCAGGGTGCGGGTTATAGCCGTCGAAGCCGATCCGGGCAGGCACCCACGTGATGCCGAGATTCAGCAGCATCTGGCGGACGTCACCATAATTTCGACGGACAGTCACAGGATCCTTGCGGTACGGATCGAGCTCCTCGGCGAGCTGGGCCGCGGGAGCGAGACGCAGATCAATCGCGGGTAATGGATCGATGACGATCATCGTCGGCGTGCCGCGCAGGATTGGCTCCATCACGAGATCGATTTCGCTCTGGCTGAGTCTTGACGGCAACAGTACGAGCAGCGCGTCGACCTGCTCCTTGATTGCGCTCATCGGCGTAATCTCGACCACGTCGTACTGCTTGCGCAATTCGTCAACAATGCTCCAGGCGGAGTGCGCTTCGTTGTTGCGGAAGTCGACACCGCCGAAAATCTTTACGTCGCTGTCGATGATTCCAATTCGTTTGCGCCGCGCGCGGCTGACCACCCTGATCGCCCGTGCGATCTCGTACTCGGCTGAAAGACCGCGGTCAAAAAACCCGATGACCTCCTCGTCGCCGCCGGAGGTCAGCGCGACCGCGAGATACACATCCCGGGCGGTTTGCCCCAGATAGGAATCGGAGATCGAGCGTGGCTCGATGTCATACCGTTCGCGCGCGAACCGCGCCTGCTCGGAGTACGGCTCGGTGGTGAATACGTCGATCGCCACGCGGCTTCCGCCGATCGCCTGAAGATCACTCAGCACCGAAAGCAGATCCTCACGCGTCTGTACGTACGCCTCGGGCACGTCCGCACTCACGAAGGCCTGGATGGTCACGACCCGGTCTGCAGGGAGTCCCGTGACGAGCTGTCGCGTCTCGGCGGACAGCGAGTGGATTCTTCCCGCGGTGAGGTCGACGCGCAGCCGCGCGCGATCCGCCAGGACAAGAACGCACCAGAAGATCACGGCCACGGCCGCAGCGCGTAATGCTCCGCGGCGCAACCGGAGGCGGTCCCTGCCTGAACGTCGGCGGTGGGCGAGCACGAGCACATTCAAGTAGAGGGCTCCGCCGCCGACCAGGAGGAAGTACAGCAGATCACCCAGGCTAACGACGCCGCGAGCGAAGTCGTTGAAGCGCGTCAGTGCGCTCAGTGGGGTAGCCATCCGCCCTGCGGCCCCGCTGAGGACCTTGGCTGCCACGCTCAGTTCGAGCGGGACTGCACAGAACAGCGCGCCGAGAATGAACGCAATAGTCGCGTTCGAGGTGGCGAGTGACGCCAGCAGGGCCACCGGAATCAGCAACGCGCCGAGCATCCAATATCCGAGATAGTCGCTGGCCAGCAGGCCAGGGTCCGGGCGGCCCAACCAGCGCAGCACGATGATGTGACTGACCGACAGCAACAACGCGATGCTGTAGATTCCGACGATCGCGATGACCTTGCCGAGAACGACATCAGCGTCCGCGGCCGGCATCGTCAGCAGCAGCTCGTCGGTGCCCTGCTTTCGCTCTTCGGACCAGGCGCCCATCGTGAGCGCCGGCACGAAGAACAGCAGCAGATACGGAAACACCTCGTTGAGTTGGTCGAGGTTGGCGAGATTGTTCGAGAAGAAGCGAGGCCGCCAGAACGCGGCACCCGCGCTCAGCAAGATGAACAGCGTGACGAACACATAGCCAGTCGGATTGTTGAAATAACGGCGGAGGTCCCGGAGACCCAGCGTCCAGGCAAACCGAAGATCGACAGGGGTCATGCGCGCAGGTTCTCGCGGACAGGGCTCCGCGAGTGCGCCGACCTGGTGACTTCAGACGCGCGCTTCTGCGTACACCGGTAGAAGAATTCTTCGAGCGATCCCGAGAGTGCCGCTTCAGACGTCGAGCCGTCGAACATCAGCGTTCCGTCATGAATCAGCAAGATGCGTTCGGCGATCGCTTCGACCTCCTGGAGGACGTGCGTCGAGATGAGGATTGTTTTCTGCTTGCGCAATTCGCAAACGAGGTCGCGAAATTCACGAATCTGATTCGGATCGAGGCCCGACGTCGGCTCGTCCATAATGAGCACCGGCGGGTCGTGCAAAAGCGCGAGCGCCACACCGACGCGTTGACGGAGGCCTTTGGACAAACGCCCGATCGGCTTGTCCAGAATTGCCCGGATGTCGCAGTGGTCCGCCACCCGTTCGATCCGCGCGACGAGGAGGTCGTTCGCCACCTTGCGCGCCCGCCCCCAGAATTGGAGCAGTTGTACCGGCGTCATGTCGGGATAGAGCGGACCATTCTCCGGCAAGTAGCCAACGCAGGCAGCCGCCGCGAGGCGGTGCCTCTCCACGTCGAAGCCATGGATCCGAGCCGTTCCTGCGGAGGGCGCGACGTACCCGGTCAGGATGCGCATGATCGTGGTCTTGCCGGCGCCGTTGGGGCCGATCAGGGCGACAACCTGCCCTTCCTGAATCTCAAACGAAATGTGTTCGATTGCAACGAAAGACCCGTAGTACTTCGTCAGGTCCTGGACTGCGATCATCGGGCAGAATCGACCTCTCGTGGCACTGATTACGAGGCTGTTCTCGAGCTGGGCGATAACAGAATCGAATTGTAATCTTGTTTTGCAACGCGCGGCCAGCTGCATTAGGCTGTAGCACCACAGAAGAGCTCGAAATCGTTCTTCGGGAGGGGATATGAAACCGCTCGCGATTGCCGCCATAGTGGCGTTGGCGATTCCGTTCTCGGCAGGCGACAGCATCGTAGCGCAGGCCGGCACGCAGGGCGGAGGGCGCGGTAATCTCCCGCCGTCTCCGTATCCCATCACGCAAGGGAAGACGTATCGGTTTGAAAAGATCGCCGACGGCGTCTACTACGGGACCGGCGGCAACGGCGGCAACATGCCGGTCATTATTGGCGCCCAGGCGGCGCTGGTCGTCGACACCGGCACGACACCATCGGTTGCGCGGCAGTTTCTCGAGGACGTGAAGGTCATCACGGACAAGCCTATTCGGTACGCCGTCAACAGCCATTTTCACTACGATCATTCTGACGGCAATCAGGTGTACCGCGAACTCAACATCGACGTCGTCGCCCACGAGTACGTGAAGTACGCGATGGAAAACTACGATATTTTGCACATCGAGCCGTACATGACATCGCAGTTCGTGAACGGCACCAACCGCATCGAAAGCCTGAAAAAGCAAGTCGCCGAAGAGCGCGACGCCGCCAAGCGTGCACCCCTCCAGACGCAACTCGATACGGCACAAAAGAACTTTGATCTGCTGAAGGAGATCAAAGTGACGCCGCCGAACGTCACGTACAAGGACAAGAAGGTCATCGATCTCGGTGGACGGGAAGTGCAGCTACTGTTCCTTGGCCGCGGTCATACGAATGGCGATACCGTTCTCTTTCTGCCGAAAGAACGAATCGCGGCGACTGGCGACCTCATGGAATACGGCCCGGCCTATATGGGCAACGGACAGTTCACCGAATGGATCGCGACGCTGGACAAGCTGAAGAAACTCGATGCCGGAACGATTCTGCCTGGTCACGGCGTGCCGTTCACCGACGTCTCTCCGCGGATCACGGCGTTCCAGGGCTATTTGCGAGACGTGGTCAAGCAGGTGGCTGAATTTCGAAAGCAGGGAATGACCGCGACCGACGCGGCGCAAAAGGTAGATCTCTCTGCGTACAAGAGCTTCTTTGCGCAGACTGCACGGCCCGGGGCGGAGGTCCGCGGGGTGCGACACATTTACGAGTACTTGTACGAGCAGGAGCACCCAGGGACGAAGTAACGTCCCAGGGTGATCCTCGGCCGTCAGCGCGCTTTCACAACTGGTTCACCTGCCGCGCGGTACGCGTCGATGATCGCAGACGTAGCGTGCGCCGCATCACGCGCTGTTGCAAGCGGCGGTTGGCCGCTTGCAATCCGATCCAAGGAGTCGTGGACGACGCCAGGCCACGCGGCGCGGTACCCTGACGGCTGACGGTCGACCGTGGACAAGGATCCGTCGTGACCTTGTTGGACGCAGATAATCTGGGTGGGGCTGACCACCACACGCCGCTGTACCGGTCCCCTCGCTGGGGCGCAACGATGAGGCTCTCCTCCATGATCGAGGAGTCTGGGAGCAATGGCGACGTGGCAAGACGCACAAGGCAGACGGTACCTTGCAATGTCGATGTTAGGGCCCATCGGCAAAAGTGCGTCGCCTTTCAAATTCACGAACGGTCCAGCAACGGATGGGAGTCTCATCGCGTTCGAAGCGCATCGACACCGCCACTTCCAAACCAACGCTGGTTCCGTTGTGGGTATCCCGTGAGCTGCACGCGCCTGATGTCCCCGTTGTGGCGAACGGAGTGGTATCCACCTTTCAGTCAGGGAAGAACTCTACGGAGACACGCGCCGCCGGAGCGCGTGGAGCCGGCGCAGGCCGAGGGTCTGGCGCGGCCGGCGGCGCTGGCGCCCGAGGCGCGCGGGGAGGCAGCGGGAGCAGCACCACGACCGCGAAACCATCATCGCTCGGAACCAACGCGATTCTCTACGCGTTCGATGCTGAAACCGGGAAGCAACTATTCTCGACGGAGCTTGACAGCTTCAATCATTTCGTCAACCCAGTGGTTGCCGGCGGCACAGTGTACGCCATGACGTGGGACGGAAAGCTGTATGCCTTCGGCCTGAAGAAGTAGTCGCAAGACTCGCTCTGATTCCGGATCGGTCGGTTTTTTGCCCGTGCTGCCGAAGGAGCCGCTCAGTGATTCGGCGTGCCTTCTTCAAATATCCACCAGTGTTCGCCGGTTCGACGGCCAGCGCGGTGCGCCTCCTCCCCTCGGTGCCGGCGATCCGAGATTCAGCGGTGTCGGGACCGACGCGTCGCGCTGAACCCCTTAAGCAACATCGCGTACGAAGGCATCCCGAAGACCTACACGTCGGTAACGTCATACCGCGTGACGAACGCGGCTCTCGGCAGCAGACGGGCCGAGGCGAGTGACCACCACCTCTGGCGACCGGACGCATTCGACGGCAGTCGGTCCTTTGCGCACGACGAGGGCACATGTCTCCTGATTTCGATGACCGCACACGGCTGAATCCTGTCAACGACCTCGACCTTCATTCGCGGCGCCGCATGTTGCAGAACGCCGGACTCATGCTTGCGGCCATTACCTTTCCAGACCTTGGAACGACAGAATTGCCTGCTGCTGCCGGGTCAGCTCAAAGCAATCCCATCGCAGGTGAGCATCCGATCAGCGAAGTGATGCTCAGGCTCGGTGCGTACATGAGCGCGGCGCGAGATCAAGAGTTACCGGCTCCTGTTCTCGAACAGACCAAATGGCACGTGCTGGATACCATTGCCGCCATGGTTTCTGGCTCCGAGCTTCCGCCCGGCCGCGCGGCGATCAAGTTCGCTCGCGCGTACGGTGGCAAGGAAGTCGCGACCGTCGTCGGCGACACGGTCGTCATCGGGCCGCTCGAAGCAGCGCTCGCGAATGGGACGCTGGCCCACGCCGACGAGACCGACGATTCCTGGCCTGGGGGATGGCATCCTGGTTGTGGCGTGGTGCCGGCCGCCCTGGCGTCCGGCGAACAATTCGGTATCAGCGGCGCGCACTTCCTTCGCGCAGTCGCACTCGGCTACGACATTGGCGCCCGCGTGCTCATCACGCTGCGGCCCGGATTGCAGAACAGCCACAAGAGCACCCATAGCATCGCGGGCCTTTTCGGGGCCGCCGCCGCGGCCGGCTGTGCTGCCAGCTTGAATCCACAGGAAATGCGCTGGATGCTGGATTACACCGCACAGCAGTGCTCGGGCATCGCATCGTGGTATCGAGATCTCGACCACATCGAAAAGGGCTTCACGTACGGTGGAATGCCCGCGCGCAACGGGGTCACATCGGCGCTCCTGGTGAAGGCAGGATGGAACGGCGTCGACGATGTGATCTCTGGCCGCGACAACTTCTTGCTGGCGAACGCACCGCAAGCCAAGCCTGAGCTTCTCGTGCAGCAGCTCGGCGAGCGATACGAGGTGGTCGGAACGAATCTCAAACGGTGGACCGTCGGCTCGCCTATTCAGGCACCTCTCGACGCAATGGAAGCGCTCCTCAAGCGAACCTCGATCGATCCGGAACAGGTCGAGGAGGTGCTCGTGCGATCGGCGCCAGGATCGGTGGTCGACAACAGCGACCCACCGGATATCAACATCCAGTACGCGATGGCGCTGATGCTCGTGGACAGGAAAGCGACGTTCCGATCGATCCACGACAAGCCCCGCATGCACGATCCCACAATCACTCGGTTACGCGAGAAAGTGCGGCTGGAAGCGCCGACCCGGCCGGGCAGTAATGGTCGCGGCGAACGGCTGCCGCTTCTGGAAGTCGCCCTCAAGGACGGCCGACGATTCACCCAAGACACCGGCCCGGTGCTGGGGACGATCGAGAACAGAATGACTCAGCAACAGCTCGACGCCAAGTGCCGGGATCTGATGGCGCCGGTCCTCGGCGCATCGCAAACCGGCCGGCTGATCGAGAGCATCTTCGCACTCGAGAACACCAAGGATCTGCGGGGTCTCCGGCCTCTTCTCCAACGTACGTACAAGGCCGGACCGCCACGGTTGTCGGAGTATCCCATGAAGTAGCGTGTCACCCGCCCGCGGATGGGCAGGACAAGGAGGACCCCTATGCGAGCTTCGGCGCATTTGTGTGCCTCGGCAGTCACGTTCACATTGGCCCTCTGCAACGTCGCGTCGGCGCAAATCGGTGTCAGCGGGATCGCAGGAGCGGTCCGAGACCCGACTGGGGCGGTGATGCCCGGAGTCACGGTCGAGGCGGCGAGCCCAGCGCTGATCGAGAAAGTCCGGACCGTCTTAACCGACGAAAAGGGTGAGTACAAGATCGTCAACCTGGTGCCGGGAACCTATAGCGTCACTTTCACGCTGTCCGGCTTCAACTCGATTAAGCGCGAGGGCATCGAGCTGACGGCGAACTTCACCGCGACTCTGAACGTCGAGCTGCAGGTGGGTGCGCTCACGGAGACGGTTACGGTATCGGGTGACACGCCAATCGTGGACGTACAGAACGTGCCCAACAACATGATCGTCACCACCGAAGTCCTGACGTCCGTCCCGCTCGCCAAAACGACACAAACCATCCTCGCAATGATGCCCTCCGTCGTTCGCGGACCGACCGCGCAGGATGTCGGCGGCAATCTCGGCGAGTTCTCCGCGCATGGCGCCGTCCATGGCGCAAAAGCCTCGGACGAAGGGCTGCTACTGGACGGGATGCGGTTCAATCCGTTCCTGGGAACGACCTCCTTTGGCGTCTATCTGAATCCAGCCGGCGCCGAGGAAATGGTGATCGAATCGGCGGCCGGCGGATCGGCTGAGTATTCGCTTGCGGGTCTTCAGTTGAACGTGATTCCGAAAAGCGGTGGGAATCGGTTTAGCGGTTTCCTGTTCGGCAACTACGCAGGCAAAGGGCTTGAATCGGACAATCTGACGTCGGAGTTGCGAGCGCAGGGTCTGACCACCATCAATCAGGTGCAGAACGTCTACGACATCAACGGGGCGCTGGGAGGACCCGTCGTCGCCGACCGCCTCTGGTTCTTTACTGCCCACCGACGCTGGGGCACGAGCAGCGAGTATCCCAATTTCTTCCCGAACCTCACCCAAGGCTCCAACGTTTACACTCCTGACGCGAACAATCCGACGCTTCCCGTCGAATCGAACCGATCGAACAACATCCGCCTCACGTGGCAGGCTTCGCAAAAGCACAAGATCACCATCTATGTTGACAACCAAGCGAGTTGTAATTGCCCGAACAATGAGACGACCCTCGTGTCGCCGGAGGCAACGAGCCCGGTTTCGCGTGGTCCGATCTTTCTCACCCAGGTTTCGTGGACCGACGTGGCCTCGACAAGAATGCTGTTCGAAGCGGGCTTTACGTCGCTTCAATTCAAGTACACGAAGGATCTACCGCCAGGTGTAGGACCAAGCGACCGTTCCATCGTTGATCGCGGCTTTACGTTTCAGGCTCCCGTGTCGTTGTTGTTAGCCTCGGAGCCGGATATCTACGATGCACGCGCCTCGGCCTCGTATGTCACCGGTTCGCATCATTTCAAGGCTGGTGTGTGGATGTTCGAAGGGACGTCACATAACGTCACGGCCCGCAACGGCGGCGGTGTGAACTACACGTTCCTGAGCGGCGTCCCTCAATCACTGACCGAATTCGTCTCCCCGATCGAAACGCTAGAACGGCAGTGGCCGACTTATGCCATCTATGTGCAGGATCAATGGACGGTGAAACGGCTGACCGCCAACTATGGCGTGCGATTCGAGCACCTGAGTGAATACGTCCCTGCGGAGCGGCAGCCAGCCGTCCCACAGTTCGGAATTCCGGTGCGCACCTTTCCTGAAGTCGACTGCGTTCCTTGTTGGAACGATTTGAATCCCCGGTTCGCCGTCGCGTACGACCTCTTCGGCAACGGGCGCACCGCGCTGAAAGCGAGCCTCGGCCGATATGTCGCGGCAGAAGCGAATACAATTTCCAGCGCAAACGATCCGGTCAACGCGACGGTCAGCAGCGCGACGCGGTCATGGAACGACACCAACCACAATCTGCAGCCCGACTGCGACCTGACGACTCCGCTCGCCAACGGCGAATGTGGTCCGCTGAATCCTGCCACCATCGGCGGGCCGAAAGCGGTCAATGTGTACGATCCGGCCGTACTGAACGGATTCGACAAACGCAACTATAGCTGGATGGTCTCGGCACAAATCGATCATGAACTCTGGTCCGGTCTGGGAGTCTCTGCGGGATATTATCGCACCTGGTACGGCAACTTTCTGGTCACACACAACCAGCTCGTCGGCCCTCAGAACTTCAGTCCGTACTGCATCACGGCACCCACCGATCCACGCCTAGGCGCCGTCAGCGGCAGCCAGATCTGCGGTCAGTACGACATTGACCCGACTCTGTTCGGTAAGACGCAGAACCTCGTGACCTCCGCGTCGAACTTTGGAAATGCGTACGAGCACTATAACGGCGTCGATCTGAACGTCAACGCTCGGTTGCGGCAGGCTGGCTTGATCCAGGGTGGGATCAATATAGGCAATCAGAACATTGCTCCGGTCAACCCTTCGGTAACTGGGACCGCAGGTGCCACAGCCGGGACGGCCGTTGCACACTCAAACACGTGCTTTATCGTCGATAATCCACAGGCACTCTATCAGTGCGACGTCCGTCCCGGGTACGTCACCCAGATCAAGCTCTTGGCGTCTTATGCCCTCCCATGGAACCTCCGGGCCAGCGTCAACTTCCAGTCGCTGCCTGGACCAGTTTGGGCGGCGGCCTATCCGGCGACGACTCAGGAAATCACCCCGTCATTGGGCCGGCCGCTGGCCGGAAACACGAAATCGGTCACGATCCAGCTGCTGCCGCCCTTTTCGCAACTTGGACCGCGCATCAATCAGACCGACGTACGAGTCTCCAAGAGCTTCAAGGTCGGACGGACGAAGCTTCAAGCGATGTTCGACATCTACAATTTGATGAACTCGAGCGCCGCGCTCCAGAACAATATCAACTGGGGACCGAACTGGCTGCAGCCGACGCAGATCCTGAATGCCCGTCTCGCCAAAGTTGGTGGCCAACTCGAATTCTAGAGCAGGAGTAACAAATGGCACCCATATCGAAAGCCGCCGCCCCGCTCTTTTTGCTTGCGATCTGCGTCACTCTGGCGTTCGGCATACGTGCGACGGTCTGGTCTCAGGCGTCGGCGCTCTCTGTCACGCTCACGGGCCAATCGATGCTCAGGTCCGACCTGCGAAACACATCGTCCGCCGCCATATCGACGATCCAGTCGATGCTGAAAGGGGACGTGATATTTACCAATTTCGAAGGGACCGTGGCAGAAGCAGGTCAACCGAACAATACGACTCCCGAGCAGGGAAATCCTGGCACAGGGTTCCTCGCTCCGCCTGAGGCGCTCGACGCACTCAAAGCGATGGGCTTCAATCTCGTGTCGCTCGCCAACAACCATGCATGGAATCTCAGGGCGGTGGGCGTTCAAAATGCGATCCGTGCGGCCGATCGCGTTGGCCTGGTTCATGCCGGCACCGGGAACACCGCCGACGAGGCCGTTGCCGCGGGTTATTTGAAGACGTCGAAGGGCACGGTAGCGCTCATCGCGATGGCATCCGGTGAGGTCGCGCCCGGCGGGGCCGCCACGGCCACCAGACCCGGTGTCAATGAACTACGCGTCACACCAGCCAAGACGCCAAACCTCTGTGAAGGATGCAGTGCACTCGACGAAGATGCGCAGCGGATCCTTCAAAGTATCCGAAACGCCAGCAAACGCGCGGACCTCGTCATCGCTTACCAGCACAATCATATCTACGAGAAGCCATTCGGGACGATCATGGGCGAAGAACTGCCCGAACGACTCGTGCCACCGCCCTGGATCAAGAAATGGACTCACGCCGAAGTCGATGCGGGTGCTGACATCGTGGTGATGCACGGCGCGCCCCT
>JBPYEE010000341.1:0-7440 GCA_051985095.1 Vicinamibacterales bacterium
GCGCGAGCGATAATCGCCGCCCTTCACGGTGTCGTAGAACAGGCGGTACACGCTGTCGCCGTCGTTCTGATAGTTCTTGGCGGCGTTGATCCCGCCCTGCGCGGCGATGCTGTGAGCGCGCCGGGGGGAATCCTGGATGTAGAACGTCAAAACGTTGTAGCCGAGTTCCCCGAGCGAGGCCGCCGCCGACGCACCGGCCAGTCCCGTGCCGACGACGATGATCGTGTATTTCCGCTTGTTCGCTGGATTGACCAGCTTCATCTCGAATTTGTGCCGGTCCCACTTCTCGACGATTGGTCCGCCGGGGATTTTCGCGTCGAGCACGATGGGGCTCACGTCCGCGCCCCCGCCAAATGTGCCCAGAGCGCGATGACGATGAAGGCGGCCGCCATCGCGACGGCGATCACTTTGCCGGCCAGCAACAGGCGCGGCGTCCACGCCGGGTGATCGGCGCCGAGCGACTGAAACGAGCTCGCGATCCCGTGAAACAGGTGTGATCCGACGACGACCATGGAGAGCACGTAGAACGTCACGGTGAGCGGATTGGCGAAGACGTCCATCTCCTGGCGGTAGAGATCACGTCCGCCGGCCGGCCACGGCGTTTCGGGGCTGAAGCGGAACGCCTTCACATGAATGATGACGAAGATCAGCAGCCAGAGGCCGGAGAAGATCATCGTCGACGAAGCGATCGTCTTGCGACTCGGTGAGCCGGCGTACCGCTTCTGGACGTAGCGGACCGGACGCGCGGCCTGGTTCTGCAGGAACATCGTCACGGTCTTGTAAATGTGCAGCACGAACACCGCCGCGAGCCCGAGTTCGATGACCGGCAGCAGCGGGTTGCCGTATTCCATGACGAACGCGTAGCGGTTGAATGCTTCGGGACCACGAAAGACGATCAGATTTCCGGCGACGTGAATAACGAGGTAGATGAACAGTGCAAGGCCCGTCACACCGATGATGATCTTCTGAGCGACCGATGACGAGAACGGGCGCAGTCGCGATGACATCAGCAGACCAGTTTACTGTTGCGTGACGAGCACGTGCAAGTTAGCATCAGGAGTTTCCTGCCGTATGAAAATTCACGAGTATCAAGCGAAAGCCATTCTCGCGAAGTACGGTGTGCCGGTTCCGCGCGGCGAAGTGACGTTCAGCGCGGGCGAGGCAGGCGAGATCGCGCGGCGCCTCGGCACGAGCGTCGTCGTCGTCAAAGCGCAGATTCATGCGGGCGGGCGCGGGAAGGGCGGCGGCGTCAAGATTGCGAAGTCCGCGGACGAGGCGGAGCGGATCGCGCGCGACATGCTCGGGATGACGCTCGTCACGCACCAAACGGGTCCCGAGGGCCGCATCGTCTCGCGTGTGCTCATCGAACAAGGGCTCGACATCCAGCGCGAGCTGTATCTGAGCGTGCTGCTCGATCGGGCCGCGGGCAAGCCGGTGGTCATGGCAAGCGCCGCCGGCGGCATGGACATCGAAGAAGTCGCGGCGCGCACCCCCGAGCGCATCGTTCGCGTGCACCTCGAGCCCGGCGTGGGCGCCGTCCCGTTCGCCGCGCGCCAGCTCGCGTTCGGCATCGGCCTCGGTGGTCCGCAGGTGCCCAGGTTCGTGACGCTCGTCGCGGCGCTCTATGACGCGTTCGTGGCGACCGATGCGTCCCTCATCGAAATCAACCCGCTCATCGTCACCGCAGAGGGCGACATCCTGGCGCTCGACGCGAAGATGAATTTCGACGACAACGCCCTGTACCGCCATGCCGACCTCAAGGACCTGCGCGATCTCGGCGAAGAGGATCCGCTCGAGATCGAAGCGTCGAAGTATTCGCTCAACTACATCCACCTCGACGGCAACATCGGCTGTATGGTCAACGGCGCCGGGCTCGCGATGGCGACGATGGACATCATCAAGCTCGCGGGCGGGGAGCCGGCGAACTTTCTCGACGTGGGCGGCGGTGCCAACGCCGAACAGATCCGGAACGCCTTCAAGATCCTGATGTCCGACAAAAACGTGAAGGCAGTCTTGATCAATATCTTCGGCGGCATTCTCCGCTGTGACGTGCTCGCCGAGGGCGTCATCGCCGCGGTCCGGGAGCTCGGCGTCCCGGTGCCGATCGTGATTCGGATGGAGGGGACCAACGTCGGCGAAGGAAAGCGGCTGCTCAAGGAAAGCCACATGAACTTCACCACCGCCGATTCGATGGACGAGGCGGCGAACACGGTCGTGCGGCTGGCCGGCTGACCCTCCATGGCCGTTCTCATCGACAAATCGACCCGCCTGATCGTCCAGGGCCTGACCGGACGCGAGGGAACCTTTCATGCCAAGCAGGCGGCCGCCTCCGGCACCGCCGTGGTCGGCGGCGTCACACCGGGGAAAGGGGGAATAATCCACGAAGGCTGGCCAATTTTCGATACGGTCCGCCAGGCAGTCGACCAGACAGGGGCCAATACCTCGGTGATTTTCGTCCGGCCGCCCTTTGCCGCCGACGCCATCATGGAAGCCGCCGATGCCGGTCTGGCGCTGGTCGTGTGCATCACCGAGGGTATCCCGACGCTCGACATGATGCGCGCCATGACGTTTCTGGCGTCCCGTCCGCAGACGAGGCTCGTCGGACCGAACTGTCCGGGGCTGATCTCGCCGGGGAAGGCGAAGGCAGGGATCATTCCGGCGAATATCTGCAAAGAAGGCCGGATCGGCATCGTCTCGAAGAGCGGCACGCTCACCTACGAAGCGATCCATCAGTTGACACGCCTCGGGATGGGCCAGAGCACGTGCATCGGGATCGGCGGGGACCCGTTAATCGGGACGTCCCACATCGACGCGCTCCGCCTCTTTGCGGCCGACGCGGAAACCGACGCCGTCATCATGATCGGCGAGATCGGCGGGACCGCGGAAGAAGATGCCGCCAGGTGGCTGAAGTCCAACTTCAAGAAACCGGTGGTGGGCTTCATCGCGGGCCAGACGGCGCCGCCCGGGCGCCGCATGGGCCACGCCGGCGCGATCATCGCCGGCGGCACAGGCACGGCTGCCGAAAAGATGGCCGCGCTCGCCGCCGCCGGCGTCCATGTTGTGAAGAGCCCGGCAGATATGGGGCGTGCGATCAAAGAGGTGCTGGGCCGGTGATATAATTCCTCAAGATTCTTCCCCTAATTCCATCGTTTTCAAGGGCTTCTGAATGACACCGACAGACCTAGCGGTTCAAGAACAGCAGGCGTCCGCCCGTCGACAGCGGGTCGTCAACGATTTCTCGATTCAGGTCGAGACCGTAAACGGCTCAGGTAGCCAGACAGCGAATCTGGTCCTCCTCCGGTCGATTCTCCTGATGGGCGTGCCAGTTTCAGGCAAGAACATGTTCCCCTCGAACATTGCGGGCTTACCGACCTGGTACACGATTCGCGCGAGCCAGCACGGGTATGTCGGCCGCAAGAAAGAGGTTGATTTTCTCGTTGCGATGAACCCGGAGACGGCGAAAGAGGACGTCCTGACGCTCGAGGCCGGCGCCGCGGTCGTCTATGACGAGCCGTTGAAGCTCAAGGACCTTCGTTCGGATCTCGTCTTTTACCCGGTGCCGTTTGACAAGCTCGTCGGGCCGGTGTGTCCCGACGCGAAACTGCGCCGCCTCGTCCGGAACATGATTTACGACGGCATCCTCGCCAAGCTGCTGGGGATCGATTTGGCGCTGATGGAGAAAGCGCTCGCCAAGCAGCTCGGGAAGAAAGCCAAAGCCGTGACGCTGAACGCCGGGGCGCTGAAGGCTGGCTGGGACTACGCGGCCGCGAACTTCATCAAGCAGGATCCGTTCTCGATCGAACGGATGGACAAGACCGCGGGCAAGATCCTGATCGAGGGCAACACGGCCGCGGCCATCGGGTGCATGATGGCCGGCGTCACGGTCGTCGCCTGGTAC
The DNA here is from genome assembly GCA_051985095.1 of Vicinamibacterales bacterium. Taxonomy (GTDB): domain Bacteria; phylum Acidobacteriota; class Vicinamibacteria; order Vicinamibacterales; family CAVVIG01; genus Gp6-AA45. The sequence goes on from JBPYEE010000341.1 coordinate 3,899, forward strand.
CCGATTACCCCCTCCTCGTCGCTCTGCGAGTCCCTGATCGGTTACATGAAAAAGTACCGCGTCGACCCGACGACCGGGAAGGCGACCTTCGCGATCGTGCAGGCGGAGGACGAAATCGCATCGCTCGGCATGGTGATCGGCGCGAGCTGGGCCGGGGCGAGGTCGATGACGGCGACGGCCGGTCCGGGGATCTCGCTGATGTCCGAGTTCGCGGGCCTGGCCTACTACGCCGAAACCCCGGCCGTCATCTTCGACGTGCAGCGCGTCGGACCCTCGACCGGCCTGCCCACGCGCACGGCGCAGGGGGATCTGCTGTCGACGGCGTTCCTCTCCCACGGCGACACGAAACACATCATGCTGATTCCGTGCTCGGTGGAGGAGGCGTACCAGATGTCGATGGAGGCGTTCGATCTCGCCGAACGGTTCCAGACGCCGGTGTTCGTCATGATGGACCTCGACCTCGGCATGAACAACTGGATGTCGGACGGCTTCAAGTACCCGGAGAAGCCCATCAATCGCGGCAAGCTCCTGACGACCGAGACCCTGAAGAAGATCGGCGAGTGGGGCCGCTACAAGGATGTCGACGGCGACGGCATCCCGTACCGCACGATTCCCGGCGACGGGATGCCGGTGTATTTCGCCCGCGGCTCGGGCCACAACGGCCGAGGGCAATACAGCGAACGGCCGGACGACTACGTCGACAACATGGACCGCCTCGTGCGGAAGTTCGACACGGCGCGCAAGCACATCCCCAAGCCGGCGGTCGACACGAATCCCAAAGCGAAGATCGGGTTTGTCGCGTTCGGGACCTCCGAGTACGCGACCCAGGAGAGCCGCGACCAGCTGCGCGAGGAGACCCAGGTCGACACCTCGTACTTCCGGCTTCGCGCGTACCCGTTCACGGAGGACCTTGCGGCGTTCGTCGACGCACACGATCGCGTGTACGTCATCGAACAGAACCGTGATGCGCAGCTCCTGCAGCTGATGAAACTCGAGCTGACGCCCGAGCGCGTCTCGAAGCTGCGCAGCGTGCTGCATTACAACGGCCTTCCCATCGATGCGCGCAGCATCACCGATGATGTGCTGGCGCAGGAAGGCTTCGAAGTCGCCCAGAAAACGGCCGCGCGCATCAGCGCCGGCTCGGCGGGTGGCGAATAGATCAACCGCTCATTTCCGGGGAACGAACCTGTTATGGCGAATCTGAAGGTGAATCGAATCGGCCTCGAGCCGCAGATCTATAAGGGCGGCAAGACGACGTTATGCGCCGGCTGCGGTCACAACGCGATTTCGGAACGCATCATCGACGCGTTCTTCGAGATGGGCGTCGATCCGAGGCAGGTCATCAAGCTGTCGGGCATCGGCTGTTCGAGCAAGAGTCCGGCGTACTTTCTCGGCGGCGCGCACGGATTCAACGCCGTCCACGGACGGATGCCGTCGGTCGGCACCGGGGCGCTGCTCGCGAACAAGAAACTGATCGCCATCGGCATCAGCGGCGACGGTGACACCGGTGCGCTCGGTATCGGCCAGTTCGTCCACCTGATGCGGCGCAACCTGCCGATCATTTACATCATCGAGGACAACGGCTGCTACGGTCTGACCAAGGGGCAGTTCTCGCCGACGGCCGATCTCGGCTCCAAGCTCAAGACCGGCGTCGTCAACGACCTGCCGCCGATCGATACCTGCGGGCTCGCCATCGAGCTCGGCGCCACCTTCGTCGCCCGATCGTTCTCCGGCGACAAGAAGCAGTTGCTCGCGATTCTCAAAGCGGCGCTGGCGCATCGCGGCACCTGCATGATCGACGTGCTGTCGCCGTGCGTGACGTTCAACGACCACGAGGGGTCGACCAAGAGCTACGCGTACGTCAAGGACCACGACGACCCGCTCGAAGAGTTGAGCTTCGTGCCGTTCTTCGAGGACATCAGCGTCGATTACGAGCCGGGCACCACCAAGGAAGTGACGATGCACGACGGCTCGAAGCTGTATCTGAAAAAGCTGGAAGAGAATTACGATCCGACCGACAGGATCGCGGCGTTGAAACGGCTCCATGAAACCGCACGCCGCGGTGAATTTGCGACCGGCGTCATCTACATCGAGCCGGACCGCGACGACTTCCTGGAGCTGCTGGATGTCGTCGACGAGCCGCTCGCCTCGCTGCCGCTCGAGCGGGTGCGCCCGAGCCGCGAGGCGCTCGAAGAGATCATGGACGGGCTTCGATAACCGACGATTGGCCCGAAAGGCTGATCCGGCTGGCGCGGGCGGTCTTCGACGAGGGCTGAAGATCGCCCACCCGATCACCCCTGCGATTCATCCTCGTTGGCGCCGATCGCATCCTCCGCGCTCGCAATCGGATCGTCAGGCAATCCCTCCTCGTTGATGCCGGAGCCATGCGGGTTCCCGATCTGCTCGTCGTTCGGCCGGTCGCCTTCGATCGCCCCTTTGTGCGCCGCCGGGTCGTTCTGCTGCTTCTTCGCCATTGCGATCATGCCGGACACCTCCGGGCCGTCGGTTGCTCCGGGCGCCGCCTTATAATCGCCGGATGACCGAACGGACGCTGGCCATTATCAAGCCGGATGCGGTTGCCCGTCGCCTGGCCGGCCGCATCATACAGCGCATCGAGGAGGCGGGATTCCAGATCCGTGCCATGAAGCGGGTTCATCTGTCGCACAGAGATGCGGAAGGCTTTTACGCCGTCCACCGCGAGCGGCCGTTTTTCGCAAGTTTGACGGCGTTCATGTCCTCGGGGCCCGCCATCGTTATGGTGCTCGAGGCGCCGGAGGCGATCAAATCCTGGCGCGCGCTCATGGGCGCGACCGATCCGGCGAAAGCCGATGCCGGCACGCTCCGGAAAGAGTTTGCCGAAACAATCGAACGCAATGCCACTCATGGCTCTGACGCGCCAGACACGGCTGCCTACGAGATCGGATACTTCTTTGCGGGCGTGGACCTGGTCTGACCGGGACCGCGCCCGGATCCTGCGGTGAATGTGGATGGGCAAGACCCTCGTCTTCATCGGCCTGGCCATCGCTGCCCTCGGCCTCGTGATCATGCTCGGCATACCGCTGTTCCGCCTGCCGGGTGACTTTTACATCAAACGCGACAACTTCTCGTTCTACTTCCCGCTTACGACGTCGATCATCTTGAGTATCATCCTCACGCTTCTGCTGGCCCTTTTCAGACGATGAGCATACGACCGGATACATGGATCAGGCGGATGGCGCTCGAGCACCGGATGATCGAGCCCTTCGTCGACGAACAGGTGCGGGCGGGGGTGATTTCCTACGGGGTCTCGTCCTACGGCTACGACGTGCGCGTGGGCCATGACTTCAAGGTGTTCACCAACGTGTTCAATACGGTCGTGGATCCGAAGAATTTCGACCCGCAGTCCTTCGTCGACATCCAGGCCGACGTCTGCATCATCCCGCCGAATTCGTTCGCGCTTGCCAGCACGATCGAGTATTTCCGAATCCCGCGCGACGTCCTGACCGTCTGCCTCGGCAAATCGACCTACGCCCGCTGCGGCATCATCGTCAACGTCACGCCGT
>JBPYEE010000342.1:0-4037 GCA_051985095.1 Vicinamibacterales bacterium
CGCCCTCGGCCGGCGCAACGGCAATCGACGTCCGGTAACTCTGAACCTTGAACACGATCGACCCATCAGGTGCGAGGGTCGGTGCGTAGGTATCGCGTGAGAACGCGGTCAGGCGGCGCGCGCGGCCGCCGCTGGCGGAGACAGACCACAGGTCGACGGTGCCGGAGGCGTTGACGAGAGCGACAAACAGCGTGCTGCCATCGGCGGAGAACGCGATCGGGCCGTAGGCGTCGGCATCGGGCTCGATGGCAATGGCCGGCCCCCCGCACGGCAAGGTCACCCGGGAATGATGGTCGACCATCGTGGTGCACGCGATCTGGCCGCCGGGCGTCCACGCCGGAAAACTGATCGGGCGCGTCGATTGGACGACGCGTGTCGCCCGTCCTTCGAGGTTGAGGGCGACGATTTCCTGGCCGTCGGCCGTGCTCGAGATGGCCGCCGCCAGCTGACCCGCCGGCGACCAGGTCGGCTGCCGGAGGAGGGGATTTGTCGCCCACACCCGCTGGCGCGTGCGCGCGGTGATGTCGTACAGACCCCACCCCGATGGCGTCCCGAAGCCGTCGGTCAGGACCAGCTGACTGTCCGGATGCCACGCCAGGTGGCGAATCTGCGCCTCACCGGGCGGCAAATCGATCACGGGGCCGCCCGCGATCGGACGCACGCGCAGAAAGCGCCCCTCCGAGTACGCGATCCAGTGGCCGTCGGGAGAAATGGCGCCGGCGGGGTCGCGATACCCGACCGGCCCCAGCTGGTGCGCGTCCGCGATCCAGGTGAGCGTCGATCCGGCCGGCGGCGACGACGCGCGCCGCAGCCACGCGAAGACGATCGCCATCGCGGTCGCCACAATCGCGATCAAGGCAACGGCTCGTCGCAAGGACCCAAGTATACTGGCCGGAATGCCGGTCGACGTCGCGGCCGAGGTCATCGCGAACCGCGCGCTGTCGGGCGACTACAACGTCCTCGCGCTCCGAGCGCCCGCCATCGCCGCCGCGATGGCGGCGGGCCAGTTCGTGATGGTCAAGGCGGCCTCGGGCTGCGACCCGCTCCTGCGGCGTCCCTTTTCGATTTTCGAAGTGCTGCGCGACGGCGGGAGCCCCAGCGGACTCACGATTCTCAGCAAACGAATCGGCCCCTCGACGCGGTTGCTGTACGAGGCGCGGCCCGGCGATCGTGTGGCCTGCCTCGGTCCGCTCGGCCGGCCCTTCACGGTGGTGGACCCGCCGTGCGACGCCTGGATGGTCGCCGGCGGTGTCGGACTGGCGCCGTTCGCCACACTCGCGGCGTCGCTGCGGACACGCGGCGTTCACGTGACACTGTTCTACGGCGCGCGGACTGCCGCGGAGCTTTTCTATCTCGATTTCTTCACGGCGCTCGACGTCGAGCTCGTGCTGACTACGGAAGATGGCAGCGCTGGCGAGACCGGACGCGTGGTCGCGCCGCTCCGCCGCCGCCTCGCGATCCGGCCGGCGGACGCGCCGGTGATGATCTACGCCTGCGGACCCGAAGGAATGCTCGCCGCCACTGCGCGCCTGGCAACCGACCACCGTCGGCCGTGTCAGGTCTCGGTCGAGCGCGTGATGGGCTGCGGCCTGGGCGGATGCTACAGCTGTGTGGTGCCGATGCGCGGGCCGGGTGGCGTGCACCATGTGCGATCGTGCATTGCCGGACCGGTCCTCGCAGCTGATCAGATAATCTGGGAGTGATGGATCTTTCCGTCCGTATCGGCGCGCTGACCCTCAAGAACCCGCTCATCGCTGCCAGCGGCTGTTTCGGGTACGGCGTCGAATACGCCGACGTGGTCGATCTTTCGCTGCTGGGCGCGATCGCCGTCAAGGGCCTGTTTCTCACCGAGCGCGAGGGCCATCCTTCGCCCCGGATCGTGGAAACGCCGGCCGGCATGCTGAACGCAATTGGCCTGCAGGGCATCGGCGTTCGCCGGTTCGTCGACGAAAAGCTGCCCGAGCTCCGCGCGCGCCGCGCCACGGTCATCGTCAACGTCTGCGGGACGACCCTGGCCGAGTACGTCGAGGTCTCGCGGATTCTCTCGGATGCCGAAGGCGTGGATGCCCTCGAGCTGAACATCTCCTGCCCCAACATAAAAGCCGGAGGCATTCAATTCGGCTGCAATCTCCACGCGACGCACGAGGTGGTCCGAGCCGTTCGCAAGGTCACATCGCTGCCGATCATTCCCAAGCTCACGCCCAACGTCACCGATGTCGCCTCGTTTGCGCGCGCCTCCGAGGAAGGCGGCGCCGACGCCGTGTCACTCGTCAACACATTCCTGGCGATGGCGATCGACGTGGAGAGTCGCAAACCGAAGATCTCGAACGTCGTGGGAGGACTGAGCGGACCGGCGATCCGGCCGATTGCCGTCCGGATGGTCTACGAGTGCCGGCAGGCGGTCAAGATTCCGATTGTCGGCATGGGTGGAATCGCGGACGCGCGTGATGCCCTGGAGTTCATGATTGCCGGTGCGACGGCGGTGCAGGTCGGGACGGCGAACTTCGTCGATCCGTTCATCTGGTCAAAACTGCTCGACGGCCTCCGCGAGTACGGGGAGCGGCATCAGCTGGCCCGCATCGCCGATCTGGTCGGGGCGGTCGACACGAGGACGAAAGACCACGAATGGATCAGCTCCTAGTCGCGCTCGACGTCGACACCGCCTCCGACGCGCGCCTCCTGGCCCTCGCCCTGCGCGGCCTGGTCGGCGGGTTCAAGATCGGCAGCCGGCTGTTCACGAGCGCGGGTCCGGCCCTTGTCGAGGACCTCACGGCGCGCGGCGATCGCGTCTTCCTCGATCTCAAGTTTCATGACATCCCGAATACCGTCGCGGGCGCGGTCGCCGCGGCGACGCGGCTGGGCGTCTGGATGCTGAACGTCCATGCGGCAGGCGGCAGCACCATGATGCGCGCGGCGAAGGAAGCGGCCGCCGAAGCGGCGGCGCGACACGCGCGTCCCGTGCCGCTGGTCATCGCGGTGACGATGCTGACGAGCCTGGATCAGGGGATGCTGGGAGAAATCGGCGTCAAAGGCGCCATGACTTCGCAGGTGGGACGGCTCGCCGCCCTCGCGCAGACGTCGGGCCTGGACGGCGTCGTCGCGTCACCGCACGAGATCAGCCTGATTCGCCGCCGGTGCGGCGGCGAATTCATGATCGTCACCCCGGGAATCCGCGCCGCCGCAGACGCGAAGGGGGATCAGAGCCGCACCCGCAGCGCCGCCAACGCGCTCGCCATCGGTGCGACGTACCTGGTCGTCGGCCGGCCGATTGTTGCCGCGCCGAATCCGCGGGCTGCCGCCGAACGGATCATCGCCGAGTGCCGGGCGACCCCCGCATGATCACGATCACGCTCTACTCGAGTCCGGGGTGCCATCTGTGCGACGAGATGAAGGCCGTCGTCCGGCGCGTCGCGCGCCGGATGCCTGGCGCGATTGCGATCGAGGAGATCGACATCTCCACCGATCCTGATCTCGAGGCACGCTATCGGGTGGAGATTCCGGTCCTCTTGCTCGACGGAACGAAGATCGCGAAATACCGCATTTCCGAAGTGGAGCTGACGCGCGCCCTGCATGCGCGCCAGCTCTCGTGAGCGACGGCGCGCCCTACTTCGCGGTAATCACGAAGTGACCGCGGCGGTTCTGCTGCCAGCACGCCTCCCCATGCTCGGTGCAGAAGGGCTGCTCTTTCCCCTTGCTGACGACGGTGATGCGGCCCGGTGCGATGCCAAGACTCACCAGATACGCCTTGACCGCGTCGCTGCGTCGCGACCCGAGCCCGAGGTTGTATTCGGAACTGCCCCGCTCGTCACAGTGGCCTTCGACGGTCACCTGCACGCTTGCCCACCGTTTGAGGTAGTCCGCGTTCTTCTGCAACGGCGCCCGTCCGTCGGTGCGCACGTCCGATTGGTCGAGATCGAAGTACACGTCGTCCAGCGGGTGTTCGGCATTGAGCTGGTCGACCGTCTTGCGCGCGAAGATCTCGTCGTCGGTCAGCGGCCGGGGCGCCGGCGCCGGCGGGGGCGGTGGGGGCGGCGGCG
>JBPYEE010000343.1:0-15070 GCA_051985095.1 Vicinamibacterales bacterium
CACGGTACTTCGAGATTGCGCTCGAACGGTCAGGCGCCCGCGCCGCCGAGACCGTACACGTCGGCGACCTCTATTACGTCGACGTCGTCGGGGCTCGTGCAGCAGGCATCACACCGGTGTTGGTCGACGTCGCCGATCTGTATCCCGACGCCGACTGCCTGCGTGTGCGGTCGCTGGCTGACCTGCCCGTTGCGCTTCAGCTGACCGACGCCGAAGGAAAACCCTAGCGTCGCGGTGCCGGCGCGCGTTCAGCTCGACGAGCGGCTCGCGACCCGATCGATCATGTCTGGCCTGTCCTGACCGACCCCATCGTGACTTCCGAACCAAGAGCGGTTCGGTGAGGTCACGCATTTCAACGTCATGCGGCGCGCCCAACGGATGAGCCGCGAAGCCGCCCGGCTGAGGATCGCGATGCTGCCTGGTGCCTTGAGATTGGCGAGAGCCACCAGGTCAGCGTCTGTCGTCGTTGGCGAGAGCGACGGATGAGACCCGGGTCTCACGCAACCATTCGGTCGACCAGCGTGTGGTCGAAATCCTGATCAGCTCGTTTTCAACGCAATGTCGTCAATGCGCCTGATTCGCGCGCTCGCGCGCAGGCAGCGTTTATGCGTTCAGTTCGTTAGAGACTATGGACGGGAAGCGGCCGATACGCGTCTCGCACTCGAGCAGCCTCGAAGCGAACTCATCGATGCAATCGCGTCGAATTCAGGGAGGCGCTTCATGAAGAGCATGCTGGCCCTGCTGTGCACGGCTGCGGCGCTGTATGCCGTCGCGTCGAGCGCGCAGTCGTACAAGCAGAGCACGACATCAAAGATCACCATCAAGGAAGGCAGAGACGTGAAGGTGACCGGCTGCATCGCGCGTTGGACCGGCGAGACCGGCTTTGTGCTGACGAATGTCGCCGACAAGCGCGGCGCACTGCACAACTACGTGCTCGTGTCGGACGAGCAGAAACAGCTGGCGAAGCACGTCGGCCATCTCGTCGAGATTAAGGGCGAGGCGACCGATCGCGGCGACGCGAAAGTCACGGTCAAGACAAGTACCGAGAGGACCGGCGATGGCGAGGCGCACGCCAAGACGACGGCGAAGGGCGATCTTCCGCAGATGGCGTATCTCGGCGTGAAATCGGTGAAGCTCGTCGCGGCGGCGTGTCGCTGACCGTTGGGCCCGGAGAACCTCCGTTGCCGTGACGGCGATAGTGGCCATCCGCACCGATACGTGCCGCGCCGAGCCGGTCTGTCCCTTCTCAATCTGCCGACCGCAGAAAATCGCGTGCGGCACCGGATCCGCGCGACGGACATCCGCGGCTCGTTTCGAAACGACCTGAGAGCGGCAGGCTTCGAGCGTGGAGAATCCGCGTTCGGTCGACCGACGGCTCTTCAGACGTCAGGGCGCTCCGGCGCCCGGTCTCCGACCCGACCGGCGCTGGAGCACCTCGAGAATCCCTGTCCCGCTTCAGAAGATCAACTTCGCCGCCAGCTGCATGTTGAACGGCTCCCCGGCCCCGATGCCCGGCGCGTTGCTCGCGTTCCGCGTGTTGCTGAGCAGCCCGAAACTCGTCGAGCTCGACAGCGTTGCACCGGGGTTGGCCCAGTTGATCCAGTTGAACAGGTTGAAGATCTCGGCGCGAAGCTGGATCGAGGTGCGGCCGGTCAGCTTCGTCGTCTTGAATACTGACACGTCGATCGTCTTGAACCAGGGACCGTAGTACGCATTGCGCGCCAGGTTGCCGAAGGTGCCGGGCGCCGCCGGAGCAAACGCGAGTGGGTTGAAGAAGGACTGCAGCAGCGGATTCGACGCGACCGGAATGTTCGCGAACGGATCGCCCACGACGTTCGGCCGATCCTGACGATCGCCGGTGCCGCTCACGTCGGTGCCCGTCGTGATATTGAACGGCGTGCCGCTCTGAATCGTCGAAATGACGTTGAACTGCCACCCGTCGCCCCATTGCGTCGTGCCGATCGCCGGCAGGTTGTAGGTGAACCCCGCCGAGATCACGTGCCGCACGTCGAACGCCGCATTGCCCCAGTCCTGTTCGATGTTCGCCGAGTTCATCGGCAGCGTGTTCCGCGCCTCCGACCCGTCGTCCATCGCGTGGCCCAGCGTATAGTTCAACCGGCCCGACAGCCCGTGCCAGCTGTTCTGGATCAGCGACATCTGGAGCGAGTTGTACTGCGAATGGCCAATCGTCTCGAGTTCGTTGATGGCCTGGAGGTCCGGATACAGGGCGTAGAACGGCCGGTGCGTTTGCGAGAGGCCGGCCGCACTCGGCACCGGCGCGTTGATATCTTGCATCAACGCCAGTCGATGGCCGCGCGTCCCGACGTACCCGATCTGGACGATGGTGTGTGATCCGAGCTGCTGCTCGACGTTCAGGTTGAAACTGATCACGTAGGGCAGCCGCAGATCCTGGCTGACGGCGAAAGCGCCATAGGGCGGCTGCGGAGTCGTGCCGAACACCGGCACGTTCGGTGCGTACGCGAACTTCCGCTGTGTAATCGAATACACCGGCGACGTCCCGTCCGGGTTGTTGCCGACACCGAGCGCGCCGCCGTTGGCAAACGACGTGTTCGCGGTGAAGAAATTCACGGCGAGCACGTCATAGAAGACGCCCCACGCCCCGCGGATCACGGTCGACCGGCTGTCAGCCGGCCTGTAAGTGATACCGAGCCGGGGCGAGAAATCGGTCTTGTCCGGGGGATAGAGCGACTGGGTCGACACCATCCCCTGCGTTGGCAGGAATGTCGTCAGCGGGCCATCGCTCGCGCCGAGCACGCCAGGATACGTGTAGCGGAGCCCGTAATTGAGCGTCACCTTCGGCGTGACGGCCCAGACGTCCTGCGCGTACGCGTCCCAGCTGTTCTGGAAGTAGTTATGGTGGGTGTCGCCGTACACGATGCTCCCGGTAGCCACGTCGCCAGCCATGAAGTCGGCGAGCGCCTTGAGGGCCGCGGTCGCTTGCGCCGTCGGCAGCGACGCCCATGGGCCCACGGTGCCGTCGAACGTGAACGTGCCGCGCTTGTTGCTGTCGTAGAAGATGAACAGTTTTGCAACGCGCGCCTCGCCGCCAACCTTGACTTGATGCGATCCCTTCTGCCAGCTCAACGAATCGGTGAAATGGAGCGTCTTGTCGACGCGCCCCAGCGGCTGTGTGCCGCCGACCGCCGCAAAACCATTGATCGTGAGGTTCGGCGGTCCGGCGAGCGAGGTATCGGTGACGCCGGTGTTCAACCCGAGCCCGATCGGGTTGGCTGACGTGTCGTACGAGTTGAATGTCTGTAAGAAATAGTTGTAGCCGAACACCAGCTGATTGACGAGGTGCGACGTGAAGACGCCCGTCGTCACCACAGAGACGTTGTGCATCCGGCTCGGCACCGCCTGGAAGTATGCGAGGTACGGGGAGTTGATCTGCGCCACCTGGTCACCACCGCCACCGAAATACCGCGCGGAAATCGAGTAGACGTCGTTGAAGTTGTGATCGACCTTGGCGATGCCGTTGTAGCTCGAATACGTGTTCGGGTCGGTGCTGACAAAGTTGAGCGGCGTGCCCGATCCCGTGCGGCTGCTGGCGGGCCAGAGCGTCAGCAGGTTCTGTGACACCGGGTTCACCGGTACGTTGAACTGCCGCAACAGCGAGGTCGCCTGCTGCACCCACGCGTCGGACGGCGCCGTGTCGGTCAGTGAGTTGCCGGCCGTCAGCTTCTGCACTTCGACCGTGCCGAAATAGAACGTCTTGTTGTGCACGATCGGCCCACCGACCGAGAAGCCGTACTGGTTGTCGCGGATCTCGCGCTTCGGTGACCCGGGCGTCGCGACCGGTGAGTTTGCCGACAGCGCCTCGTTGCGGTTGAAGTAGTAGCTCGTCCCATGCAGCTCGTTCGTGCCCGACTTGATGACGAGGTTCACGGTCGATCCCGCGTTGCGACCGGTCTCCGCCGAGCCGCTCGACTGCACCGAGAACTGATCGATCGCCTCGATCGGCAGCAGCGTGCCCGCAATGCCAGAGACGCCGCCCTGGTTGACGGCGGCGATGTTCTGGAAGGCGTCGTTGTTGTCGGCACCGTCGATCTGGTAGTTGTTGCCGCGGGTGCGGACGCCGTTGACCGACGTTTGATTGGCTGCGACCCCGGGAGAGAGCTGCAGCATGCGGGTGAAATCGCGGCCGTTCAGCGGCAAGTCCTGCACCTGCTTCGGCTGGATGACATTGCTGAGCGCCGTCGAGACAGTGTCGAGCGTGATTGCCGACGCGGATACCTGGACAGTCTCGGCAACCTGTGACAGCCCCATCTTCACCTCCACCGCGGCGATCCGCGATACGGTGACTTCGACGCTCGTCTTGACTGTCTGAAAGCCCTGCAGCGAGGCTTCAATCGCGTACGTGCCGAGCGGCAAATCGGGAAACGAAAAGTCACCGGTGCCCGACGAGGTCGTCGTGCGCGACGCGCCAGTCGCGGTGTTCGTCGCGGTCAGCGACACGCCGGGCAGCACCGCTCCGGTCGAATCGAGCACGCGGCCCGAGATGCCGCCGCGAAAGGTCTGGGCATGTGCGACGGCCGACGATGTAAGCGCGAGCGCAAGCGACCACGTAACCAGTCTCGTCATGACACCTCTCCATGTGTGAGCCAGACGCGCGAGTCCGGGAACCCGGCTGCCGGCTGCCGTCTGCCACCGCGTCCGAAGGGACACGGCCGCGTCGGAACGTCGCCGGTCGCGCCTGGGTGGCCTTGCTTCACGACAAGCCGCGCGTCTGGGCACGTGCCAAATCGCGTTAGTACCGGCGGCGTCGAGTGCTCCGATCCGGTGAACAGAGCCTCGGGCGTCCTGCTGCCGTCGGTCAGCGTGGCAGTGTAGATGACGTCCGCCCTGATAGCCAGGTTCAGCCTGAGGTCGGCAAGATACTGCAGATGCGCGTTCTTGTCATGGTTGTTTTGCATGACGGGGGGCAACGTGATCTGACCGCTCATCGCGCGGGCAATGAGGCTGAGGGGAGTGATGGTGAAAGCGATGCGCGGAGAGATGGATTCGTTCTGCGCCGCGGAGACTCCGCGTTCGCGGAGTCTCCGGTCAAGCGGAACGATCCTCGGAGGGCTCTAACGTCTGGCTCGGTCTGGCGGTCGGCCGGCCCTCCGCGCGCCGTCGGCCGAAGACGAGCGTGTTAATTTGCACCCGGGACATTCTTCAGCGCGTCGCAGTGCTCTTCTGCCGCCGCCAGAGGAGCGCCTTGGGCACCCGAGCTGCGCGCCCTGCGCTCTGGCGATTCTCAGCGCCGTTCCGCACGGGCCCGAGCTTGAGCATGAATGTGCGACCATCCCCGATCGACACCCAGGCGATGTTCCTCCGAAATCAGCCCCAGAGCCAGGTGATGGAACGTGATCAGCGTTCCGCCGTTCGATTCGGTGAGGCGATACTGGATGTTCGCGGAGACCGGATACGACATGAACATCGGTCCCGACAACTCGAGCAACGTCGGACGCTTGATCGCCTGCACGACGCCCCACCAATGACCGTTGCCGTGACCGAGGTCACGGAACCAGCGTCCACCGGGCCACGCCTCGAGCGTCAGCGGCATGGCCGCACCATCGGGCGTGTCGAATCCGGGACCCAATTGCTCGAGAAGGGCGGCAAATGTCGTCTCCAGCGGTGCCCGCACGTGCAGCTCCTGGCGAACGTTCAGCGTGAGATGGTCGATTGGCGACAGTACGGTGTTCATCACTCCTCCTTTTCAACATCCTCGATGGCCTCGGCGCGCTCCCGGACACGCACTAACTGGTGCAGCCACAGACGCTCGAATGTGGACGTCCACTCGTGCAACGGACGGATCGCTTCACCGTTGGCGTGGTAGAGGATGCTCCGCCCGTCGCGGCGCATCTGCACGAGCCCGACCGCCTTCAACACCCGCAGGTGCTTTGACACCGACGGCTGTTCCAGCCGCAGATGGCTGACGATCTCGCTGACAGAGCGCTCGCGGGGGCCCAGGTAATCCAGGATCGCGCGACGGCGCGGTTCAGCCACGGCGTTGAAGATGTCCGATGTCGTAGCCGCCCGTGCCATCGCACGCGAGAATATATGCTCATATAGGAATATGTCAACTCGCCGAGCCACCGGCTGATCGGGTGAGCTCTCAACCGGTGTCGAGGTGTGATCCATCTGCCGTCCCAACATTGATATTACTTACTTATTGACGTGGCTAAATTGATTTAGTTAAGTTATGTATTGATTAAATGAAGTTAGCGGATTGGCTCACCTTGACGAAACTGACGAGTGGTCAGACGCTGACCGTGGAGCGCGTGCGGCTTCGCGAGTCCGGCGTGGCCATCGAGGGCGCATTCGAGCCCCCACCGTTGGCGCAGCTCCCCGCCGAGGACCAGGTCTTTGTCGCGGCCTTCGTTCGCTGCCACGGTTCCATCAAGCAGATGGAGGAGTTCTTCGGCGTCAGCTACCCGACTATCAAGAATCGGCTCAATCGGATTGGAGAACGCCTGCCGTTCGCAGAGATCGACCGCGGCACGGCGCCACCGTCAATTCCGGAGCTGCTCGCGCAGCTGGAACGCGGCGAGATTACGGCGCGCGACGCAATCGCGCAGATGCGAGGGCATCATGACAGCAGCACAGACTAGCGACACGAAGCGGGTACTCGAACTGCTTTCGCAGGGCAAGGTGACAGTCGACGAGGCCGAGCAGCTGCTCGCGGCGATTAAGGAGGGGGCTGCTGGCGCCGCCGGGCAGGCCTCACCGCGATGGATGCGCATCACGATGCACAAAGACGCCAGCGACGGCCGCCCCGAGCGGAACGTCAACGTACGCATCCCACTGGCGCTGGCGCGCAGCGGCCTGAAATTAGGCGCCATGGTCCAGATGTTCAATCCGCGTCTGCAGGAAGAGTTCCGTAAGCAGGGCGTCGACGTCGACTTCACGAAGGTCGATCTGGCGGACCTGAGTAAGGCGCTCGAAGATCTCGGCGAGACGACAATCGAGGTGGACAACGGCCGCGCGCAAGTCCGTGTGCGCTGCGAATAGTCAGCCGTATGCGCCGCACGTCTGCGCGAGTCATTCGGAGCCGCCACGCCGATAGCCACTCCGCGCACAGCCGCCGGGAGGACACAGGCCGTTGAAAGGCTCAACGGTCCTCCACAACGGCCGCGTTGCGACAGGTTGACGACGGCGCCGTGACGTGCGTTGGACCGCCTTATGAGACAATCGCGAACCGAAACGTTGATGGTTACCGGGGCTCACGCAATCCTCTACAGCACGGACCCGACGGCTGACCGAGCCTTCTTCCGCGACGTGCTCACGCTGCCCCACGTCGACGTTGGCGGCGGGTGGCTGATCTTTGGGTTGCCACCAGCGGAAATCGCGGTCCACCCGTCCGACAAGAACGATGTTCACGAGCTATACCTGATGTGCGATGACATCGACGCGCTCGTCGCCGGACTCAAGAACCGTGACGTCCCCTGCAGCGCAGTGCGGGAGGAAGAGTGGGGACGGCTCGTGCAGGTCAGGCTGCCAGGTGGCGGCAAACTCGGTATCTATCAACCCAAACACGCGCGTCCTTAGCCTGTACGCGTTCGTCGGCCCCCACGTCGAGCTGTTCGACGGACGTGACGGCGCTGATCGCCGGCAGACGATCGCGGTGTTTTGCCAGCAGCGGGCGGCAACTCCGCAGCTCCGCGGTTGGTATGCAGCTTTTCCCGTGAGGCGAACCCCGGGGTCCGAGAGTTGCGCCGTCTGCTTCGAGAAGCCGGGCGTCGTGCGCCCGTAAAGACCCGGACAGATCAAGCGTAATGAAATCGATCAACAGGTTGTCCGGCAGTCGGTTACTGCCCGCACCCGATCATCGGACCATCCATGCCCATGCCATGAAGAGGAGCTGCATAGGAGCTCGCAGCCAGAGCGGCGTCGCCCGGCGGCCCCGGATTCGTGTGCCGCGTCTCGCAGCACTGACGTTCGCCGGAAACAGCAGCGCCATCAAAACGATCAATCCGCCCGCGGCCCAGTAGCGCGTCGAATCGAACAACAGGCCCACCGCCCCCGTCAGTTCGGCGACGCCGGTGAAGAACACCAGGAGGTCGGGTCGTGGAAGTCCAGGAGGCACCATCGCGATGAGATCTTTTCGCATCGGTGCAAAGTGCGAGATCGCGGTGAACGCGAACATCGTGGCCAGGGCCAACCGGGCGCAACTGAGCCACGTCGCGAACATCTCGAAGCCGATCGCCCCAAGCAACCGGTACAAGAAGACCGAAGCGACGAGAACGATGAGCGTTGACATTGCTTATCGCCTGCCCATGTCCGGCCCCGACATCCGACGGTCGTCACCCAGCGCGCGAAGCGCACTCAATCGACGCGTCGGGGCTTCGCAGGCTCGCTGCGCGCCAGTGTGAGCCGGAGCTGAAACGGGCCCGAGGAGCCGATTGAGCGTTGCCTGCGTCGGATTGTGCCGGGGATTGGTCGCGTGGAGCACGTTGGGACTGGCCATCTTCACCCTGGTCGCGAATTCCTTTACGCCCATGGCGCATATCACCTTGCGCGAGGCGGCCTGAACGCACACGCCCTGATCAACCGCGGCAAGCAGAAACTTCGCGGCCAGTGGTGAGAGGTCAAAAATCCTGCGCGAAGCCAATGTTCCAATCCTCACTTCGCCGAGTGAGGCCGGGATCTCTCCGAACCAGACCTGTCTTCGGCAGCGCCACCGTCCTGCGCCTCGAACGCGGAGTGCCGCCCGTCCCGAGGCCTCACCATCTGAGCCTAATACATGGGGTCGCCGATTCGAACGACAGCTGCCTCGGCCGAGACGCGCGCGCCGGCGCTCTTGTGATGAGGCCCGAGGTCGCCGCGAACAACCCGGGGCGGGATTCAGGCCGGGATGTCAGGTCGAGGGTCCCGGGCCAATGGCGGCAGGGATTCCGTCCGTCGGGCGCTGGCGATCAGGCGGACCGTTAAAAGTATCGTTTGTGATCACAAGCCAATGCCAGGCGAACGCGTTCGGCTCGCGGTCGCCAGCGGCAGCCACCAAGCTCATCGGCAGCCCCAGTGACGACCGCCTTCTCGGGTATACTTGAGCATGCGCGGAACTGATGAGGTTCCCGCGCTCCCCCAGAAGCCATCGCCCAAACATGTCGCTGCCTCTTCGGTACCACCTCGCGGTGGTGCTGACCAGCCTCAATGTCTTCGCCACTCTTGTGGCCGCCTCCTTCGCCTATCGAACGTCCCAGCAGAGTCTCGAAGAGCAGGCGCGGCTCGCCGCTGGCGGAATAGCTCAGGCGCGCGAGCAAGCGGTCGTTCGCTTTCTGGAACAACGACAGAGCCGACTCACCGCCGCCCTTGCCAGCCTCGAATCGTTGTGCGGTGAACGAAAGCCATCCGGGACCTTGAGTTTTGAGCCCGAGTGCGTCCGGATGGCGCTCATCGGACTGGGGACCGCGGAACAGGCGACGGCGGCCGAGCTTCGATATGGCGCGAAACAATTGGCGGCGCGCGGCGCGTGGCCTGAACCCGTCGAGACCCCGACCAGCGGAGCGCTGGCGCTGATCACTGCCGCCGGCGCGCGCCCCGAATATACGATGCAGGCCCAACGCGACCTTCTGACCGTGCGCGCGCGATTCGCGCTCGACGATCTTGAGCCGATCATTCAGGATCGTTCAGGGTTGGGAGAAAAAGGTGAGGTGCTTCTCGTCGACGCGCAGGGCGCTGCTCTGACGCCCGTGCGCTTTGACGTGCAACCGGGAGCCGACGGTCTGCGGGCGATGGAATCGACCCGGCAATGCCTCGCTGGCGAACGCGGCGAAATCCTCACCCGCGATTACAGGGACCGGATGGTGATCAGTGGATTTCGGCCGACCGCCGCGATCGATGGCGGCTGCGTGGTCGCGAATCTGCAGTACGCCGACACGCTCATCCCCGTTCGTCGCGTTGGCCGGACGTTCATCTACGCGACGGCTGGCTTCGTGCTGCTCGGCATCGCGATGTCATTTATGGTCAGTCATGCGATCGCGAAGCCAATCGCTCGTCTTGCGGCTTCGGCGCATAGCATGCAGAAAGGGCATTTCGATCAACCTGTCCGCGGCGAGGGGCCGCGGGAAGTGCGACAACTCGCCCGCGCGTTTTCGTCGATGGCCCGGTCGATTGGCGATCTGGTGAAGCGCGAGCAGGCGGCGCGTTTGGAAGCCGAGGCGGCGAGCCGTCTCAAAGACGACTTCCTCGCAACGCTTTCGCACGAACTCAGAACGCCTCTCACCGCCATTCTGGGATGGGCGTCGATTATCACGCGCGGGCCCACAAATGAAGGGCGGACCGCACAGGCAATCAGGGCCATCGAACGAAGCGCCCGTACGCAGGCGCGCCTGGTCGACGAACTTCTTGATGTCTCACGCCTGGTCAGTGGCCAGATGCGGCTGAATCTGTCCGACGACGTCTCGCTGAGTACGGTGGTCGACCAGGCCCTCGAAGCGGTTCGGCCCGCCGCTGAAGCAAAGAAGATCGAGCTGGTCAAGAGCGGAGAAGCGCCGATCCGCGGGGTGCGCGCGGACGCCGATCGCCTGCAGCAGGTCGTGTGGAACCTCTTGTCGAACGCGGTGCGATTCACGCCCACAGGCGGCCGGATCGCCGTGAGCCTTCGTGAGGTCGACGAACAGGCCGAGATTCAAGTGACCGATACGGGCATCGGCATCCACGCCGACTTCGTGCCGCACGTCTTCGAACGGTTTCGACAGGCCGAAGGCGGTACCACGCGGGCGCACGGTGGACTGGGTCTCGGTCTGGCTATCGTCCGTCATCTGGTGGAACTGCATGGCGGCACAGTCGGCGCGGAAAGCGGCGGCGAGGGACAGGGTGCGACATTCACGGTGCGTCTGCCGATCCGCACGAACCAGGCCGCGATCGTGTCGGACACGAACTCGGCGGACAGATCTCACCCGTCAACGACCCTCCACGGTACGCGCGTCCTGGTTGTTGATGACGATCCCGATACCAGGGAGGTCCTGCGCGCCATGCTCGAGGAAGCCGGTGCGTCGGTCGCGACGACTGCGTCAGCCGCCGAGACGCGTGCGATCATCAGTCGACTGCGGCCGGATTTGCTAATCGCCGATATCGGTATGCCCGGGGAAGACGGGTACGCAATGATGCGATCGTTGCGGGCGCTCGAGTCTGACGTGACGGGACACGTGCCGGCCATCGCGCTGACAGCCCACGCACAGGCCGAAGACATCGACCGGGCCTTCGCGTCGGGCTTTCAGCTCCATGTCGCCAAGCCGGTGGACGTCTCGCAGCTGCTGTCGACGATTGTGACACTCGTCAATCCGCGCGCTTGAGCGGCCGCGGACATCTCGACCGCGTCCACGCAGCACGTTCGTTCAGTGCACCACTCGAAGGGGTCGATCGCGCCGCGGAATGGTGAACGTCTGCGATTCGGAACGCCCAGGCGGCGATATGCGGCCCGGCGTCATTTTCTGGCGCCGGCTCGCGACCGAAATAGAGCGCACGGTCGTGCGGGCTCCACCTGCGATTGACACGCTCGTTCGGTGGCCAACGAACCCGACCCACCGCTTGGTGGCCCGCTACGCGGGAGCGCCCGCCAGGAGGCGGCTCGCCGTCGCATTAGAGGATGGCGCGTCGCTCGCAGGAAACGAGTCCATGGCTTCGATCGTGATCTGATCCGCGTCGTGCGCCTCCCGGATGGCGTGACGGAGGCGGACGCCCAATTCGCGCGGATTGCAGAGACCGGCGGCCACGCATCCGATCAAGACCGCGCCTGTCACCACAAACGGCGCCCCGTACCAGGATCGACGCGAAGCGCCGGCAACAACGAGGGCCGCGCCGCCGACCGACAGCGCCCACGGCATCAAGCGTTCTTCAATCGTTGGACCGCTCCACCCACGTTTATCCCACACACTCTGCGACGTGCGATGCGACAGCAGGTTTGCACGCTCTGTTTTCTGCATTTGCGTCCTCCAAGTACTGACGTCACCGCCGGTAACAGGCAAAATATCGGCACCGATGCCCCCGTGCCGGTCGATCGTCGAGAGAGCCCTATTGCACGGCGCCCGCGCATGCGTCCAATGCCGGCGCCCGCTGCATCTCAACGAACGCCCTGCGAACCCGCGGTGTAGAGGTTCGTTGCTCGCGTCGGCATTCAAAACACTGGACGCCGCCCCGGTGATTCGGAATCACACGACCATCGATGCGATCATGAGCAACTGGCGGACGGCTCTCCATCGCGTACGAGCTCGCAAATCCGAGGAGCGACAGCAAGATCAGAATCAGCGCGAGATCCTCCAGAATAAAAGACCTCAACGGCTGATCGTCCCGAGCAAGACTTGGGCCAGCGATGAGTCGTTTCAAGTTCACCGGACGTTTCCTCGAAGATCCGGGAACTTCGGTGAACCGTGCGACACACCAGTCGGCATCGTGGATTTCCTCGGGTTCGCTCTTCCACGGACTCCAAACGCCACAGAAGCAATCGGCGCGTCGAATGGTTCCTGCGTCAACCGGATCGCTCGCAGCGTCGTGCGGATCTGCGAACATCGCGGAGTCGGACCTTCGTTTATCGAGTCACGATTCCGGGGTGGCGGTCTAAGCAAACGGCCGCGGACCTTGCACATACGGACGTGATCGCAAGTGCGACACCCTGACTGTCTCGTTCTTCGAGCTCCTCTGCGTCACGGGCCCGGTGAATGCGACGGCTGCGCGCTGCGTAGGTGCGCGGCGATTGCTTGCCCCACGACTGCCCGGCTGTGGAACGCACGGGCGCACGGCGATGCGGTGCGAGATTCCAGCGAGGATTCGATGTCTCAGCGCGACTGCTGAGGTAGATGTATTGGATCAGGACGACGTGGCCCGACAGCTGAACATTTTTCTTTCCTGGCCTGTCACGCGGCGAACACACCCACGTGCGGTGCCGCCGGGGCGGACGGCGGGCGGCGTTTAGCGACCGATCACTTCAGCGCAAACACCCAAATCGCCCCGCCCTCGGGCACCTCAGGATACTGACCCGGAAGCAGCGCGTTGAGCCGCGCCTGCATCGCGCGTGAATCGATTCCCCATCCTGACTGGACAGCCACGTACTGTCGGCCGTCAATCATGAACGACGAGGGCTGACCGATCACGCCGGAGTTGGTCGGCACCTCCCACAGGACTGCGCCGGTCGCGGCATCGAACGCCCGGAACAGCCGATCGCTGGCGCCACCGGCAAAAACGAGCCCGCCCGCCGTCGCCAGAACCGGTCCCCAGTTGGCGGAATTCGAGAACGTGTGGGTCCAGATGCGCGCGCCAGTGTCGACATTCCACGCCTGCACTTCGCCGATGTGATCAGCGCCCGGCGCCAGGAATATCCGGCTGGTCGCGCCGGTGTAGGCGCGGCCGGCGGTATACGTGACCTCCCGGCCGACGATCTCGTCACAGAGATTCTCATTGGCCGGTATGTAGATCATCCGGGTTTTCGGACTGAAGGCGATCGGCGGCCAGTTCTTGCCGCCCCAATGCGACGGACAGAACTCCGCGCTCTTGTTCGTGCCGGGTTGGCGATCGGGATCGACATCGGGCCGCCCAGTCTGCGGATCGAGCTTTCTGAAAACGGTCTGCCTCACAAACGGCTTGCCGTCGATGAACGCGATCCGGCTGTCGCTGCGCTCGAGGAACCATACGTACCCATCCCGCGCGACGTCGACCAGCCCTTTGACAGTCCGGCCGTTGCGGGTGAAGTCGACAAGGATCGGCGGGGAGACTTCGTCCCAGTCCCACGACTCGTTGGGGTTGTATTGAAAGTATCCTTTGAGCTTCCCGGTCGCCGCATCGATGGCGACGGTCGACGATGTGAAGAGGTTGTCGCCAGGTCTTTGATCGCCCATCCAGGGTCCACCGTTGCCCGTCCCCCAGAACGTCAGGTTGGTTTGCGGATCGTAGGTGCCGGTGACCCAGATCGATCCACCTCCGGTCTTCCACTGGTCGCCTCGCGGCCACGTCTCGCTCCCAGGCTCGCCGGGGGCCGGCACGGTATAGGTTCGCCACACTTGTTGACCGGTCTCGGGATCGTACGCCGCGACGAATCCGCGAACGCCCAGCTCGCCGCCTGACGCGCCAACAATGATCTTTCCGTCGGCGACCAGCGGGGCAAGGGTCATGTAATAGCCCTTCCTGTTGTCCTCGACCGTCGCCGTCCACACCTCCTTGCCCGTTCTGGCGTCGAGCGCAACGAGCACCGCCTCGCCGGAGGCAAAGAACACCTTGTCGCCATACAGCGCCACGCCGCGGCTCGTCCCATGAATCATCACGACGTCTTCTGGCAGCTGTCGCCGGTACCGCCAGAGCAGTGTGCCGGTCTTCGCATCGAGCGCGATGACCTGGTTGCCCGGCGTCGAGACGAACATCACACCTCGGTTGACGAGCGCCGGCGCCTCATGGCCGTTCGCGACGCCGGTCGCGAACACCCACATCGGCTGCAGCTGCTTCACGTTCGTCGTCGTGATCTGGTCAAGCGCGCTGTAGCTCCATCCGTTGTACGCGCCGCGCACCATCAGCCAGTCAGACGCGTCGGACCGCTTCAACCGATCGGCCGTGACCGTGGCATACGTCTTCAGGATCGTGGGCATTGGCGGCGACGGAGGCGTCGCTCCCGACTGTGGTGCCGAGGCCTGCGGTCTGCCCCACGCGGCAGTCAACGTGACGCCCAACGCGCTTGCCAACACCGCGCCAGCAAGGATTCTCCTGATCGTGTTCTGCGTCATCGCTGGTGTCCCTGCAACGAACCCGCTTCAGCTCGATGGAAAACAATGGTCACTATGGCCACCTCGACAACCCCATCCCTTGTGTGTCCGTGTCACTTCGCCCGCATCGGCCTTGTGCAAAACCGCCTTAGCCTGGTTCGAATCCCACGCGTGAGGTAAACGGCCTGGCTACGACGAGGAGGCCGTCGACGATCTTCAAGGGAAGGGCCGGCAGCAGACGCGGCGCGGGGCCGTCGACTACTCGGGCCGCGTCCCTCGGATCGAATTCCGACCCGTGGCACGAGCACGACAACACGAGCCGCTCGGCGATCCAATCATCGACGTCGCATCCGTTGTGCGTGCAGATCGCCGTATAT
>JBPYEE010000344.1:0-5186 GCA_051985095.1 Vicinamibacterales bacterium
CCCGATGCCCATGCCGTTACCGATCGCACCGAGCACCTTGCCATTCCGATCAAGCTTCAGGAACTGGCCATCCTGCCCGCTCGCCATCCACGGCTCGCCGTGCGAGTCGAAATACAGGGCGCACACGAGGTTTCTCATCTGCATCGTCTTGAGAAACTTGCCGTCGCCGCTGTAGACGACGATGCGATACTCCTCCCGGTCGCCGATCCAGACATCGCCGCTCTTCGGATCGACGGCGAGGCCGTGGACCGCGCTGAACTTCCCTTGTCCGACCTCATTGCCGTACCACTGATTGATGAATCTGCCGTTCTTATCGAGGTGGATGACTCGCGCGGCGCCGATGTTGTTAGTGGGATCATCTGAATCGGTGTCGTTGGGGCTCTCGTTCGCGTGCCCTTCGCCGATATAGAGATCGCCGCTCGGGGAGAAGGCCACCATCAGCGGCTGCCACAGAAGCCGTTGGCCTCGGGCTTCGTTCCAGTCCCCCCTACGTCCCGGCACGCCGATGGTCATGAGCAGCTTGCCCTCGGGACTCAGTTTCATCACGGTGGCACCGTTCGCGGCGCAGATCCAGACATTGTCTGCTGCGTCGACCGTCATGCCGTGCGCCTTGTCCTGGTAGCCGATCACGTCTTCGCCGACTTGAAGGATCAGCTTGTCGTTCGGGTCGAACTTGAAGAGCTGCGGTTTTCCGCGCGCTGCGCGCTGGAAAACCCAGAGGTTTTCTTTTGAATCCAGGGCGACCGATGGGACACCACCGGGGCCGGGCGGCAGGACGTACGGGTAGGTGAACGTGTAGCCTAACGTCTGTTCCCACTCCACGCGCTGCAAGGTCCGGCGCTCGGGTCCCAGGCGATTGTCGCAGACGGGCGAGCGAGCGCAGGCAGGTGTGGCCGGAGGAGCGGGGGGACGCGCCGCGGCCGGAAGCGCCGCACTGCGACCGCCGCCGCCAGAGGCCAGGCCGCCCGCATCGCGAACGGTGACACGCCCGCCGGGCTCGACCACCGTTCGTCCACCAGGGTCGGGAAATGATCCCTGCAGAAACCAGGCTGGCTCTCCCCCACCCGCCGGCCCACGCGTCAGCAGCTGCGATTGGGACAGTCCTGTCGTTCCGCCGCGAAGGAGGCAGAGCGCCACGATGGCGACTCGCGCGAGATGACGTCGCTTCATGTCCACCTCTCCGGCTGCTTGGCAGTTTCTCGAGCTGCGTCGACGAAAACGAGAAGCACGCATTCACTTCTCAAGGAGCTCGGCCACGAGCTGCGGTTTTGACACATGTGCGCAACAGCCGAAGTCCTCGATCATGCTACAGCTCAATACAAAGTCGCGTAGTGTTTAGCGATCTTGGTCTCGGAATTTGCCGTAGACTTCGCCGACTACTCAGCCCGAAGCACCGTCATCGGATCGACGCGGGTCGCGCGCCACGCGGGTCGCGCGCTCGCCAACAGAACGACGATCAGGACCACAGCTGCGCTAATCGTCAGCGTCACGGCGTCGGTCGACGCGACACCGTACAGCATGCTGGAGAGGGCGCGCGCGAGGCCCAATGCGGCGATCAATCCGGCGAGGACGCCTACGAGCGCGACGGTCACGCCGTCCCGAGTCATCAGCCGAAACACCGAGACGGCCGGTGCCCCGATGGCGATACGGATCGCAAGTTCACGTGTTCGTCTCGTCACGGCATACGCCGTCACGCCGTAGATGCCGACAGCCGACAATACGAGGGCCATCACCGCGAATACCCATAGCAGCACCGAGTTTAGTCGCGGTGCCGCGACGGCTTGATCCAGCACGCTCTCCATCGCCTGGACGTCGTACACCCCGAGGTCCGGATCCACGGCGCGGATCTCTTGCTGAACCAGGCTGGCGACGGTCGTCGGTGTGGACGTCGTCCTCACCAACAGGTGTGTGTAGCGCGTCGCGTTCTGCAGGTACGACCAGTACATCACCGGCCCCGCCTGGTCGTTCAGCCGGCTCTCCTTCATGTCGCCGACGATGCCGACGATCGTGAACGTGTCGGACATCTGCTCCGGCCACCACGGCGAATCGGAACCCGTGGAGCCGAGCGCCTTTGTGGAGAAGCTTTTTCCCAGCGGGTCCTCGGTCGGCCAAAAGCGGCGCGCCATCGTCTCATTGATGAGGGCGACGGGCGTGCTGGTTGGCCCGTCACTGTCCATCAATCCCCGGCCGCGCAGCAGCGGCGCGCCCAACGCCACCAGATAGCGGGGACTCACCACACGAAGACCGACAATTGGATCCTCCCCGGTCGCGTCGAGTGGCCGACCAGGCACGTGCAGGCGTGCGCCGAGCTGCCAACCGAGGAAGGGCCTCGTATTTACGACGGCGGCGTCACGGACCTCGGGAAACTCGTGCAGGCGCCTCAAGACTTCTTGATAGAACTCGGTGACGCGGCTCGACGTGTTGTATGTCGCCGGTGGCAGCCACAGCTGCATTGTCAACAGATGGTCCGTCCGAAACCCCGGGTCGGCTTGCTGGAGATTCCAGAGACTTCTCACGAGCAATGCCGCACCGATCACGAGCATCAGCGACAACGCGATCTGCACCGCCAACAGCGCCGCGCCGGCACGCGTGTGCCCGGACGCCTGCGACGCCACACGAAGCGCGTCAGTCCGCCTGCGTTGAAACGCCGGCGCTATCCCCAGCGCGATCGCCGTCATGATCGTGACGGCCGAGGTGAACACGAGTGCGCGCCCGTCAACCGTCATCGACGGCGGCCCGGCGATCTGCACTTGAGGGACTAGCGGCACCAGGAGTCGCAGGCCTCCCACGGCGGCCACCACACCCGCGATTCCGCCGCTTGTCGCCAACAGGACATTCTCGGTGAGCAGTTGGCGGACGAGGCGCCACGACGACGCTCCCAAGGCCGTGCGTATCACGAACTCCCGCTCCCGAACACCGGTTCGCACGAGCAGCAGGCCGGCGACGTTCACGCAGGCGATGAGCAGCACGCAACCGACGGCTCCGAGGAGCACCAGCACAGCCGGTCGCAGGTTCTTGTTGAGGGGAAAAATCGGCTGGATCGCCGCGCTCCAGCCGTCGTTCGTGCCGGGATAGGCCAGCGCCACATCGTGCGCGAGCCGGGCGATCTCCGCCTGCGCCTGACCGCGACCTACGCCGGGCGCGGCACGCGCCAACACTTCGATATTGTGTGCGGCCCGACCCCTGCGGAAGTTGGCATCGACCGGCATCGGCATGAAGATCGCTGAGTCCGGAAACAGAAAATAGAATGTCGACGGCAACACTCCAATCACCGCGAACGGCTGGCCGTCGATGTTGATCGTCTGCCCCACGATGCGCGGGTCGCTGCCGAAGCGACGATGCCAAAAGCCATCGGTCAGCACCACGACGTGATCCTGGCCGGGCTGTTCTTCGTCAGAGCGAAACGTGCGACCGAGCACAGCGCGAACACCGAGCATGTCGAAGAACGCCGGGGAGATGTTGACGCCGCGCACCTGCTCCGCGGCGACCGCACCTTCGTGTGGACCCGAAACAGAGAACCACCAATTTCTCCAAGCCACCATACGGTCGAAGATACGGGTTGCGCCGCGCCAATCGACGAAGTCTCCCGACGACGGCGGCACCTGATCGTTCACCGTCAAATGCTGCTTCTCGTTGGTGTCGTAGACCCAGTACAACTGATCGGCGTCGTCGAACGGCGCCGGCCGGAATAACAGCGTGTTCGCGACCGTGAACATCGCGGTATTCGCGCCGATTCCCAGGGCGAGCGTCAGCACGGCGGTGGCGGTGAACCCAGGTGTGTTCAGCAGACTGCGGACGGCGTAGCGGAGATCGTGACGCAGGATGTCCATGTGGCTCGACAACTGCTGTAGCATCGGCGCGCTACCTGGCCAAGTCAATGATGAAGAGGTGCCGCTTGCAGCGCACACTCGGCCGCATTGTTGCGTTCGTCATGGCGTTCCTCGCCACGTCGGCAGCCGCGCAGCCTGCGAGCGATGAGCAACAGCTTCGTGACATTCAGCAAGGCCTCGCTCAGGCGTGGCTGCAGAAGGACCGCGCTAACATCGAGACGGTGCTTGGGCGGGAGTGGAGCGTCGGGCAAGTGGGCGGAAGCCTCCTGACGCGTGCCACGGTGCTCGGACCATTCTTCGAGGGCGTCCAGCCAAGATGAAATCCCACGTCGAAGCCGCGACGACAGGCCTCGTGTCCAGGGCCTGCGGCGAGGTGCGATTTCCCGACACCCGCCAGACCTTCGATCGGCTGAGGGCAGAAACGCACCGATTCCACGTCGATTTGCCGCCGTGCCACCTCGGGCCGGGCCGGCGATAGAAGGTCGGTTGAAGGCGGGCCGCTACCGCTACGCCATCATCCACGAATCCGCCACGAACCGGGTCGAGACACTTCGTAGCGAAACTTGACGCGCGGGCTGCGCACCGGGGCGGCCGTAAGGCGACCAAGCGTTATCCGAAAGGCTGGAAGTTCCGGTCGGTCGTGGTGGTCGTGGAACAGCTCGACGAGGGGATCGTCGAAGTGTCAACGACAATTAGATTTTTGCACGTCGCCTATCCGTCCGTTATATACTGAACCGAATGGTTCAGTATCCGAGAGCCCGCCTCGATGCCTCGTTCGCCGCGCTCTCGGACGCCACCCGACGGGGCGTTCTAGAGCAGCTCGGGGGTTCCGACGCTTCGATTACGGACCTTGCCGAGAAGTTCCATATGACCCTCACGGGCATGAAGAAGCACGTCGGCATCTTGGAGCAGGCCGGGCTCGTCACCACGGAGAAGGTCGGGCGCGTGCGGACCTGCAAGATCGGCCCGCGCCGATTGGGGGAAGAGACGGCCTGGATCGAGAGGTATCGCCAGCTCTGGGACGCACGCTTCGACGAGTTGGACAAGGTTGTCGAGGAATTGAAACGAAAGGAGAAGGTCGATGGACGCAAGAAGAGAGAGTGAGGCCACACCGATGAAGAGCCGCACGACTGTGGAACGGAAGTCGGAGCGTGAACTCGTCGTCACGCGAACTTTCAACGGTCCGGCGCGCATCGTGTTCGAGGCGTGGACCAAGCCCGAGCTGTTCAAGCAGTGGTGGGCGCCGAAGTCGATGGGCATGTTCCTGCGTTCCTGCGAGATGGATGTTCGTGTCGGGGGCAGGTACCGTTTGGTGTTCGGCCACGATGCCTCACACCCTGCCGAGTTCTTCGGTAG
>JBPYEE010000345.1:0-7113 GCA_051985095.1 Vicinamibacterales bacterium
TCGGCGTCTCGGTGCCATGCGGCGTCACTGACCGATAGCCGAGCGGGGGCAGCTCCGCCTGCAGCCGATCGGTCAGGCGTCGCGCGTGGGTGCGGATGGTCCCGACGCCAATTCGCTCGATGTAGGCAAGCGATTCGGCGGCAACCGCCGCGAGCGCATTCGGGAAGGTGCCGGTCTCGTACTTCGCGGCACCGGGCAGCGGCTCCCATGTCACGCCGACCCGATCGAAGTTCGTGATCTGCCGATGCCCGTACCTCGTGGTCGGGACAACGGTGTCCTGCAGATCGTCCCGGACATAGAGGAATCCGAACCCGCGCTCCCCCATGAGCCACTTGTAGGTGGCCGTCGCGCCGAAGTCGATGCCCATGGCGCGCACGTCGACTGGCACGGCGCCCACCGCCTGCACCATGTCGGCGTAGAGAAAGGCGCCGTGCGCGTGCGCCAGATCGGCGATGGCGCGGGCCTCGTGCAGGTAGCCGTTGACGTTCGACACGAGCGCCATCGAGACGAGTCGCGTATTGCGATCGATGGCCCGCTCCATATCTCGAAGGTCGATCGCCCAATTGCGGTGTTTGACGAGGCGGAGCTCGAGCCCGCGCGCCTCAAGCGATTTGTACATGTACAGCGAGGTTTCGAAATGCAGCTCGTCGAGGACGACGTTGCCGCCTTTCTTCGGCAGATCCATCCCCATGACGACGATGTTCTCGCCGTCGGAGGTGTTCTGCACAAACGCGATCTCGTGCGGTTTTGCGTTGATGAAGGCGGCAAATCGGCGCTTCAGCGCGTCCTGTTGCTCGGCGTCGAAGTCGCCTCGGCCCTGGCCGCCGCCGTGCAGCCGGAAGTCGACATACCGGTCGAACGCTTTCGCCGCCGGCACGCTCAGCGGATGGATCGCTGCCGAATTCAGATAGGTCGTACGGGCGGCGATGGGAAAGTCCGCGCGCAGCGGGAGCCGCTCGTCGGCGCTCGGGCCGGCGACGGCCGCCCCCGGGGCCGCCGCCACGGCGGCGGTGCTGAGAAGAAACGTGCGCCGATTCATTTCAACTCCCCGTCGAGTTCCATGTACACGCGTTTGAGCGCGGCAAACGCGTTGTTGGCCGCGCGCGTCCAGGCGTCGAACGGCTCGAAGACGGCGCTCGCCGTCGCGTTCTCGACGTCCACCTTGCGGTCGTGCAGCCGCTTGCCCTCGGCGTAAACGCGCTCGAGCGCGGCACGGTAGTCACGCTCTCCCTCCTTCAGGACCGACGCGTTGTCGACGAACCCGTGCGCGGGGACGTACCACTCGGGATTGAGCTGCTCGGCCTTCTTCAGCGTCGCGATCCACTCGCTTGGGTAGCCGTTCGCCATCGATGGAAAGATGTGGTTCGAGAACACCTCGCTCATGTACAGGACGCGCGCTGCCGGCAGGTAGACCTCGAGGTCACCGCCGGTGTGGGCGCGGCCAAGAAACAGCACCTGGATGTCAGTGCCGCCCAGAGCGATCGCGCGGCGGTCGGCGACGGTCTCGATCTTCGCCCGCACGCGGCGTTCGATGGCCGGCCTGGAGAACGGGTGCACGAGAAACGTCACGGTCTCAGGGAAGGCGGTGTCGCCGCCCGTGTGGTCCCCGTGCTCGGATCCGACCACCACGTACTTAACCGGCTGCGGCGTCAGCTTCCTGATCTCTGCCATCAGTCGGGTGACATTGTCGACCGTGCCCTGCCCGTCGGCGACGAGCACGCCTTCGGGCGTGATCACGACGAGGTTGTTCACGGTCACCGTGCGTTTGGTTGGATCGATCTGTTCGAAGGTGTAGACATTCGGAACGAGCATCTTCACGCGGGGAAAATCCGTTGCCTGCAGGCCGCGGACCTTCCAGTCACCCGTCCGGACAACCTCTTGAGCTCCGGCGGCCGCCGCGACGCAGGACGCGAGTACGAGGGCAGAGACGGTCTTCATCGGCGCAGATTCTGACACATCGGGCCCCGGGGCACGACCGGCCGGGCAGTGATACGATCGCTCCTCTGCTGCGCGCCAGGTGGCGCCCTGGCGCTGGAGGGCCGTTGATGAAACGCGTTGCGCTCGTGCTGGCAGCGATCGCCGTGGCCGCCGTCGCGGCCGACACGCAGTCGGAAACCATTGATTACCAGGCGATCGGGAAGATCCGCGACGAAGGGCTGAATCGATCGCAGGTCATGGAGCATATTTCCTGGCTGAGCGATGTGTACGGCCCGCGACTCACTGGCTCACCGGCCCTGCAACAGGCCAGCGAGTGGGCCATGCGGAAGTTCACCGAATGGGGGCTTGCCAACGTGCACCAGGAGCGCTGGAAATTCGGCAAAGGGTGGACGCTGAAGCGCTTCTACGCGACGATGATCGAGCCGCAGCCGCAGCCCCTCATCGGATACCCGCGCGAGTGGTCCTCAGGGACGAAGGGGCCCGTCACGGCCGACGTCGTCCGTGTGCAGATTGCCAGCGAAAGCGATTTCGCGACGTATCACGGTAAGCTCGCCGGCAAGATCGTCCTGACGCAACCTGCCCGCCGCGTCCGGATGTACGAAGGTCCGAACGTGCTCCGCATGAATGACAAGTGGACGCAGGAAGCGGCCGAAACGCCGGTGCCGCCGGCGCCGCCCCCCGCGGACCGCTCCGCGTCGGCGGCAGGGCGCGGCGGGGCGCAGGAGTTCCGCAAGAAGCTGGAGGAGTTCTACGCCGCCGAAGGCGTCGTCGCCACGTTCGACCGGGGCAGCGACGGCGACATGGCCGATGGAGGGAGCACGCTCAGTTGGCAGCAACAGCACCCCGACGGCGGGACCATATTTCCAGTGGGTGCGTTTGCGCACGACGACACGGCCGGCAAGGCCGTTCCCGGCGTAACGCTGGCCGTCGAACACTACAACCGCATGATCCGCGTGCTGGACAAAGGGCTCCCGGTCAAAGTTGAACTGAACATCGAGGTGGCGTTCCATGACGAGAATGGCGCCAACGGCTTCAACACCGTGGCCGAACTGCCCGGATCCGACCTGGCGTCGGAAATCGTCCTGCTCGGGGCGCATCTCGATTCTCATCCGTACGCAACCGGCGCCACGGACAACGCGACGGGCAGCGCAGCGATGATCGAAGCGCTGCGGATCCTGAAGGCCGCCGGCCTCAGGCCACGGCGCACCGTTCGTGTGGCGCTCTGGGGCGGCGAGGAGGAGGGACTGCTCGGATCAAAGGCCTATGTTGCCGAGCATCTCGCCGATGTCGAGACGATGACGCTGAAGCCCGAACACGCGAAGCTGCAGGCGTATTTCAATTCCGACAACGGAACTGGCCGAGTCCGCGGCATCTGGATGCAGGGCAACCTCGCCGCACGGCCGATTTTCGCACAGTGGATCCAGCCGCTGACAGACCTGGGCGTCACAATTCTGTCACCGCGCGCGGTGACCCAGACCGATCATGTGTCGTTCGACAACGTGGGCATTCCCGCATTTCAGTTCCTGGTCGATCGGCTCGAGTACAACTCGCGGACGCACCACTCGAACATGGACACGTTCGACCGCGTCCAACGCGATGACATGGTGCAGCAGGCCACCGTCATCGCCGTGGTCGCCTACGAGGCTGCGATGCGAGACGCGAAACTGCCGCGCAAGGCGCTCCCCGCGCCGCAGCGGGCCGCATCGCGCGGAACGACGGCATCCGGACAATGAGGGCTTATGCGTAAGATCCTGTTCGCGACAGCGTTGATCGTGCTCGCGCCCCTGACCCAGTCGACGCCGGCAGCATCGCTCGACGGCCTCTGGGACGCCGTGCTGACCGCCAACGGCACCGAGATTCCGTTCCGGTTCGAAATCGCAGTCAAGGGGCGGGAGGCACAGGGCTTCTTCTTCGAGGGCGACCGGAAGATCGGCTCGACCTCCGGCTCGGTGGCAAACGAGACGATCACGTTCGGGTACGACTTCCTGAACACGACGTTGGAGCTGACGTCCCGCGGCGACGAACTCACCGGCACCTATCGCAACAACCGCCCCAACGCGCGGCCGCAGGCCGTCCGGATGCGTCGGTTCGCGCCGGTGTCGGCCAGTACCGAGAACGTGCCGCAGGTCGCCGGGACGTGGGAGATGCGTCGCCTCGCCGCCGAGGCCAACGCGCCGCGTGACACGCGGACCTGGAACGTGTTCCTGCGCCAGTCGGGATCAGAGGTCTCGGGATCGATCCTGCGCGTGGACGGCGATACCGGCACGCTCGTGGGCCGCTGGCGTGATGGCAAACTGACGCTGAGCCACTTCGCCGGCGAGCGCCCGACGCTGTTTGAAGCCGCGCCGAACGCCGACGGCACGCTTGCCGTCACCTTCAACGGCAACGCCCATTACCTGGTGGTGCGCAGCAGCGAGGCGCGTGCGAAGGGAATCCCGGAGCCGCCTGACCCGTCGCGTTACACGAGCGTCAAGGATCCGACGACGTCGTTTCAGTTTGCGTTTCCCGAGGCGCTGACCGGCAACTTGGTCTCCGCCAGTGATCCGCGGTTCCGCGGGAAAGTGGTGATCCTTGCCATCGGCGGCAGCTGGTGTCCGAACTGCCATGACGAGGCGCCGTTTCTCGGCGAGCTGTACCGCGATTATCATGCGCGCGGCCTCGAGATCGTCGGCCTCATGTTCGAAAACGATCCGGATCCGAAGGACTACCAGCCGCGCGTGCAGGCGTTCGTCAAGCGCTACAACATTCAGTATCCGATGCTGTACGCAGGCACGACGAACCCGACGCCGCAATCGAAGGTGATCGCCGACGCCCTGCCGCAGCTGATCAACTTCGGCGCGTATCCGACGTCGATTTACCTTGGGCGCGACGGCCGCGTGCGCAGCGTCCACGCCGGCTTTGCGAGCCCGGCCACTGGTGAAGAGCATGTGCGGCTGAAGAAGGAACTGCGCGAGTTGACCGAGCGTCTGCTGGCGGAGCCGGCCACAGCCACCGCCGGGGCGCAATAGACGGCAGCCGCTAGCTGTCGCGCAGCACAACCATCGGATCGACGCGGGACGCGCGGTGTGCGGGGACATAGCACGCCGCGACGGTGACCGCGAGCAGCACGATCGCGACACCCGCAAACACCAGCGGGTCGTGCGCCGTGACGCCGAAAAGCAGCGACTGGAGAACCCGGGTCGCGATGAGCGCACTCAGCACGCCGATCGCAATGCCGGCGCCAGCCGTCCGGAGGCCGTTCGCTAACACCAGCGTGAGGATCGACCGGCCGTCGGCGCCCAACGCGTGCCGGATCCCGAACTCGCGCGCCCGTTGCGCCACGCCAAAGGCGATGACGCCGTAAATGCCGATCGCCGCCAGCCCGAGCGCGAGCGCGCCAAACACCGCCAGGAGCGTCACCGGCGTGCGTCGCGTCTCCAGGGAGCGCGCGACCCACTGATCGAGTGTCCGAACGTCCGCAATCGCCTGTTCCGCGTCGACCGCCTGCACCGCCGCCCGCACCGGTCCCACGAGCGTCAGCGGGTCGAGTCCGGTCTTGATGACGAGGCCCATCACCGGAGGTGGCCGCTGTGCCGCGGCATAGTAGATCCGCTCCTTCGTGATGGGCTGGCCGAGATCGACGCTGCTGATCGCGCCCACCACACCGACGATCGTGAACGTCGGGCCGTTGGTGATCTGCTCGCCGAGCGGGCTGCGATCCGAGAAGTACTTCCGCACGAGGTACTCGTCGATGACGCAGACCTGCGGCGCGGAGGCCGTGTCCGCGTCGGTGAGCACACGGCCGGCGACGAGCGGGATTCGCAGCGCTTTGAAATAGTCGCCGCCAACGACCTCCTGGCGTGCGTGCGGAACCGCCTCGCCCGGCGCGAGGGTGCGTCCGACGATTGTGTACGAGCCGGAGCCGACCATGCCGTTGAACGGCACATTCGTGGTCAGTCCTGCAGACGTGACCCCCGGAATCGCACGCACCCGGTCCACCACCTGACGCCAGAAGGCGGCGCGTTGCGCGTCGGTTTCGTATCGCGACGCGGGCAAGGCGATCTGCGCCGTGAGCACGTTGTCCATCGAGAAGCCGGGGTCGACCCGCTGGAGGTTCGCGAAGCTCTTGATGGTGAGCCCCGCGCCGACCAGCAGCACCACGGCCATCGCCGTTTCGAGCACGACGAGCGCCGAGCGCGTGACCCCCGTGCCGCGCCCCGCGGTGCCGCGCATGCTGTCGTCCTTCAGGAACACCGCCGTCTCGCCGCGCGCCACGGTCACGGCTGGTGCGAGGCCGAACACGACACCGGTCACCGCGGCCAGCGCGATCGCGAACAGCAACACCGGCGCCTGCAGCGTCGGCTGCGGCGATCCTGGAATCTGGGCGGCGCCGAGCGCGATCACGGCCCTGAGCCCGACGGCGCCGAGCGCCAGCCCGGCAGCCGTACCCGCGGCCGCCAGGACGACGCCTTCGGTCAGCAGCTGCTGCACGATGCGCGTCCGAGCCGCGCCGAGTGCACCCCGGATGGCCAGCTCGCGCAACCGCCCGGTCGCGCGCATCATCAGCAGGTTGGCGATGTTGGCGCAGGCGATCAGGAGCACCAGGATGACGCCGGTTTGCAGAATGTACAAAGGCGTCCGGACGTCGCCGACCAGTTGATCGCGGAAGTCGATCGCGTAGCCCGTGAAGCCGCTGGTCTGCGCGAACGCCCGCCGCTCCGGCATCCGCTGCAAGTTGCGTGCGATGATCGTGGCAAACTGCGCGTTCGCCTCGGCGATGGTGGCGCCCGGCCGGAGCCGCGCGATCATCGAACTGTACTCATTGCCCCGTTCGTTGTCGGACATCTGCTTCGGCGTAAACGAAAACGGCACGAGGAGCGCGACGTCCCGCGCTGGCAGCTCGACATCGGCCGGCAGCACGCCAACGACGCGGTACGACTCGCCATTGATCCGCGTGTCCCGGCCGACGATGGCGCGATCGGCGCCGTAGCGCGACGTCCACAACCCGAAGGTCAGGAGGACGAACCTGTCGGCAGCCGACGTCGCGTCGGCGTCGGTGAACGTCCGGCCGACGAACGGTGTCCGGCCAATCGTTGCGAAAAACGAGGGGGTCACGGCAAGGGCTCGCACCTGTTCGGGCGTGCCGCCCTCGTCCAGATTCACGGCGCGCAGGGTAAAGAGCGCCGCCTCCTCCAG
>JBPYEE010000346.1:0-10915 GCA_051985095.1 Vicinamibacterales bacterium
CCGTTCATGCGGGGAGATCGACGTCGACTGGGCGACGCGGCCGGAACACCGGCTGCGAGCGGACGAGGACGGCTGCTGGAAGAAGAAGGGCGGCACGCACCATGCCGCCCTTCCAATCGCCGTGAGACGCGACCGAATCGCGTCAGAAGTCGAGACTGAACCCGAACTGCACGATCCGGGGTGACAGGATCTGGTTGGGCACCAGGTAGCTGCTGCCAATCGCCGGGTTGAGGCCGACGATCGCCGCCGAGTTCCCGATGTTGAAAATGTCGACCTGCGGGACAATCTGCCGTGGACCGAACTTGAACGCCCGCGAGAACCGCAGGTCGGACGTCGTCACCGATGGATATCGCTCGCTGTGGTCGCTCAGAAACACGACCTGGCTGGCGCGAACCAGCTGCGGGTAGATCGCGCGCGTCACCGTGTAGGTCGATGAGTAGGGATAACCGCTGTTCGAGATCAGGCTCCCGGCCACGGATATGGCGCCAGGCAGCAGATAGCTGCCCGACAAGCGGAACTGCACTTTCTGGTCGTACCCGACGTAGCCGTTCGAGTACAGCGTCGCGTTCGGATCGTTGAGGTCGCCTTCCGTCGCAGACCCGATGGTGCCAAGGCTATTGGTCTGCCCGGTGGCTGAACCGCCCGTGTTCAGACCACCTTTGTTCGCACCAACCGTCAGGCCGGCGACCATCTGCCAGCGGTGGGACATGCGCTTGCTCGCCGTGATTTCGACACCGTTGTAGTTCGTGTCGAGGTACGGGGAGTTCGCGTACACGTAGTTCGCCAGGCTGTTGTACGCGGGCGACGCGAGGTTGTAGAGTGTCGCCGTCGTCGCCCCGTTCGGTCCGTTCGGCACGTTGATCGCGACGGGCACGTACATATCGGGCGTGACCGCTGCGTTGACGACGCCGATCTGGTCGCGGTTCGTGCGGTGGTAGTACATGGCCCCGATCCGCATGTCGGTGATCACTTCGCGCTCGACCCCGGCGGTGATCTCGTCCGAGTACGGCCACCTCGGACCGTTCGCGCCCGCGTATTGCACCTTGAGACCAGGGAACGCCGTGCATTGTGCCGTGTTGATTTCGCCGAGCACCGTCGCCAGTGATGGCTCCGTCGTCGCGGTCAGCACGTTCAGCGAGTTCGGGTCTGACCAGGGGCAAGTGCGGCTCGCCGCAAATAGTGGATTGACGTTCGTGACGCGGTCGATACCGACCTGCAGGCCGTACCGGCTGTAGCTTGCCTTGATCGCCGTCTTGCCGTCGCCCATCGGATCGTACACGGCTCCAGTCCGCCACACGCCGAGGCTCTGGTGAATAGGCTCGAAGCCGTTGATGTTCTGCGGTCCGATGAACGGACCGCCGGCGGTCGACTGCGGCGGGACGATCCCGGTGTTGTGATCGAAGCGGGCCCCGAGGTTCAACGTGAGCCGGTGCGCAATCGTCCATGAATCCTGAACGAACCCGCCGAGCACGTGTGAAATGTTCGTGCTCTCGGTTGGGGTGTTGTACTCGGTGACCGACGTCGCTTTACCACTCGTGTAATTCAAGTACAGCCCGTTCTGGACGGTGTACCTGTCGTCGAAGTACAGCCGCGCGAACTGCACGCCGCCCTTGAACAGATGATCCCCGGCCCATCCCGACTTGTTGACCGTGACGATGTTGTCGAACTGCGTCCGCGAGTTCGGCTGCGCTTCCTGCCTCTGCGCGGCGAAATTCGCCGAGTCCTGGACGGTATCGGTGGCCCGAATGGCGGTCGACGGTGTGCTCGTCTGGTACCCGTAGTCGGTTTCGCCCTTCATGATGCTGAACGACGACTCGTAGACCAGACTCTTGTGAATCAGGTTGTATTTGGCCTGGGTCGACGAGGCCGGGTTGGTCTGCACTAGCGACGCAATGCCCGGCACCAGGTCTGGCGGCGTATCCCGCCGGTGACCACGGATCTTGTTGTTCCAGTTGTAGGAGAACGTCGCCTTCTGGTCCGACGAGATCGCGTACACGCCTTTGCCCGAGTAGTTCTTCAGCGTGTTGTCGTCGAGCGCCTGGCTGCCGTCGGGGTTCTTCGCCGCGACGAATTTGTTGACGATCCACCGTCGGATGGACCCGTTCACCCACAGCTTATCCTGGATGACACCGCCGCCACCGGCGAGGTTGAAGTCGTACTTCTTGTCGGTCGGGTTGCCCGGGAAGTTGGCCGGCAGCCCCGCCGCATGCGTGTTATCCGACTGGAGGTTCTGGTCGGAGAAGTAATACTTGGCGTTCGCCCGCCACTTGTTGCCGGCGTCCTTTGTCACCATGTTGATCGAGACGCCGCCGGCCGACACTTCGGCCGGAATCGCAGAGGTCAAGTAGTTGACTTCTTCGAACATCCCCTGGTCGTAGTACAGCATCGTCGCGCCGCCGCCGCCGCCCGGCCAGTTCACCGTCGCGCCATCGATGTTGAAGCTGACGTCGTTCGTGCTCGAGCCGTGGGAGGAGAAGCTGCTCTGCTGGAACGACTGAGTGCCGCCGACGTCGTAGGTCGAAATCGCCACGCCCGGAATAATCTTCGCGACCGACCAGGGATCCCGTCCGGAGGGAACGCCTTCGAGAATCGCCTGGTTCATGACCGTCTGCTGCAGGTTCGATCGGGTGTCCACGGTCGGCGAGTCGCCGGTCACGGTGATCGTCTCCGACAGGTTGCCGACTTCGAGCTTCTCGTTGACGTTGGCGGTGAACGTCGCATTGACAATGATGCCGGAGCGCTCGATGGTGCGGAATCCCTGCAGCTCAAACTTGAGCGTGTAGCCGCCCGGCGGGAGCCGGTCAAACCGGTACTGGCCCGTCGCGTCGGTGACCTGGACCTGCGCCCCGCCGATCAGCTTCTCGCCGCTCAGCGTGACGCTTACACCCGGCAGAATCGCATTGCTGTTATCGGACACAGTACCCGCGATCGATCCCGTCGCGATTTGCGCGGACGCGTGAGCGATCGTGAAGATGAAAATGCCAAAAACGACGAAAGCAGTCGGAACCAAACGGCGCAACATGTCACCTCCTGGGGTAGGCCATCCTACGGCGTGCGGCGTGTGCGCGGCAATGGGAATCGTGAGATCCTTGCAGTTGCGCTTCGCCTATGGCTGACACGCCTCGTACCTACCCGAGCGAACTCCCCGTGCTCGCGCTGCGACAGACCGTCGTTTTTCCGCTGACTCTCCAACCGCTGGCGATCAACCGTCCGGTTTCGGTCGATTCGGTCAATCGCGCGCTGAGCGGAGACCGGCTGCTGTTCCTCGTCCTGCAGACGGACGAGAAGGAGGACCCTGGGGAGACCGACTTGCGCGCCATCGGCACGGTGGGAGCCATCCGGCAGATGGCCAAGATGCCGACCGGGGGCGTCCACATCATCGTCGAGGGGCTGACGCGTGCGAAATCGACCAAAGTGACCAGATCTGGGACGGCCCTGAACGCAGAAGTGGAGCCGGTGCCCGACACCTTCACACGGACGCTCGAGGTCGACGCATACGTCCGGCGTCTGCAGGAGCTTGTCGATCGCGCGCTCTCGCTGTCGAGCGGGTTGTCGCAGGAGCTGCGCGGGCTCGTCGCCGGAATCGACGATCCGCTGCGCCTCGCGTACCTGCTGTCGAGTTTGCTCGACATCAAGGCCGAGGAGAAGCAACAGATTCTGGAAGGCGACGACCTTCCCACCAAGCTGCAGGCGGTCTCAGCGGCGCTCAATCGCGAGATCTCGCTGCTCGAGATGAAGAATCGAATCGAATCGGCCGCGCAGCGGGAGATGACCGATGCGCAGCGGCAGTACTACCTGCGTCAGCAGCTGAAGGCGATTCAGGACGAGCTCGGCGAGGGAGAGAAGACCGAGATCCAGGAGATCCGCCAACGGCTCGCGAAGGCGAAGCTGCCCGAAGCAGTCGATACGTCCGCCCGGCGCGAAGTAGACCGGCTCGAACGCATGACGCCGGTCTCGCCCGAGTACCAGATGCTGCGGACCTACATCGATTGGGTGCTGGACGTGCCCTGGTCGACGTTTACGGAAGATCGGCTCGACCCGGCAGCTGCCCGTGCCGTGCTCGACGACGATCACTATGACCTCGACAAGGTGAAAGAGCGCATCGTCGAGTAT
Source organism: Vicinamibacterales bacterium (assembly GCA_051985095.1). GTDB lineage: Bacteria > Acidobacteriota > Vicinamibacteria > Vicinamibacterales > CAVVIG01 > Gp6-AA45. Next base: position 4,114 of record JBPYEE010000346.1, read on the forward strand.
CTTGCGGTCCAGCAGCTCAAACGGCGGACCGAGGCGGAAGGCGGGCGGACGTCACCGCCGACGCAAATCAAAGGCCCCATCCTCTGCTTCGTCGGCGCGCCTGGCGTGGGCAAGACATCGCTCGGGCAATCGATCGCCCGCGCGATGAACCGCAAATTCGTCCGGATCTCGCTTGGCGGCGTTCGCGACGAAGCGGAGATCCGCGGACACCGCCGGACCTACATCGGCGCCATTCCCGGCCGGATCGTGCAGGGGCTGCGGCAGGCCGGCGCGATGAACCCGGTGTTCATGCTCGACGAGATCGACAAGGTCAGCGTCGGCTATCAGGGAGACCCGGCATCGGCGCTCCTCGAGGTCCTCGACCCGGCCCAAAACCATGCGTTTCGCGATCACTACCTCGAGATCAACGTCGATCTGTCACACGTGCTGTTCATCGCGACCGGCAACCAGCTCGCGACGATTCAGCCGGCGCTGCTCGATCGGATGGAGGTGATCTCGCTCGCCGGGTACAGCGAGGACGAAAAGCTGCACATTGCGCGGCGGTATTTGATCCCGCGTCAGCTCGAAGAGAATGGCCTGAAGGCGACCGTGGTTGTGTTCGACGATCAGGCGGTGCGCCGGATCATCTCGGAGTACACCCGGGAGGCAGGCGTGCGGAATCTCGAACGCCAGATCGCCGCTGTCGCGCGAAAGATCGCGGCCCGTGTGGCGAGCGACAGCGGCAGTCAACCCAACGTCACCGTGACGGCTGAGACGCTGCCTGACTATCTCGGCCCGCCCCGGTTTCACGACGAGGTGGCCTTTCGCGTCTCGCGTCCGGGCGTGGCGACCGGTGTTGCGTGGACCGAGACGGGCGGCGACGTCCTGTTCGTGGAAGCGCGGCTGCTGCCCTCGGGGCATCACAATCTGATTCTCACCGGGCAGCTCGGCAACGTGATGCAGGAATCGGCACGCGCCGCGCTCAGCCACATCCGCGCGGAAGCCGATGCGATGGGTATTCCCGCGGACGAGTTCGAGAAGTTCGACATGCACGTTCACGTGCCGGCCGGAGCCATCCCGAAAGACGGTCCGTCGGCAGGCGTCACGATCGCCACCGCAATGGTCTCGGCGCTGAAGAATCAGCCGGTGCGCCAGGATGTCGCCATGACGGGCGAGATCACGTTGAGCGGCCTGGTGCTCCCGGTCGGCGGGATCCGCGAGAAGGCGCTCGCCGCGCGGCGCCACGGTATCAAGGAATTCATTCTCCCGGCACGCAACGAAAGCGATCTGGCGGATCTGCCGCCAGAGCTCAAGAGCGACATGCACTTCATCCCGGTGAACACCCTCGATGATGTGCTCAAGGTCGCGTTGCCGCAGTCGGTGCACTGACGCCGACTGGCCGCTGTCCGGCCCGTCTGGGTTGCCGTCGTCATCAGTGCGCCCGGCGGCGGCATCGTCTCGGAGTGCGCACGCCTTGCGATGCCGGTGCATTTCGGCGCAAGATCTGCTCGCGGGCGCGTGGGACGAGCCGATTGACGCCGTGCGGCGACAACCTGCCCGCCCGAACAACCGCGGACTGACGGGGCTCGCATCGCCGCGCGGGAGATACTGCACTCATGCTGACCAGGCGACATTTTCTTTCGCTCACTGGCCTTGGCGCCGGCCTCTCGATCGCGCGTGCGTCGGCGCAGCGCCGGAGCGGCAGTGCGCCGCCCGAGGGTCCGCTGCCGCCGAGCATTGCGGCGCTGACCTCGATGCGCGGCCGCGTGAAGCCCTTCACGGCCGACGAGCGGCGGGCGCGGATCGAACGGGCGAAGAAGCTGATGGGCGATCACAAGATCGACGCCATCATCCTGACCGGCGGAACGTCGCTCACCTATTTCACCGGCATTCGCTGGGGCACCAGCGAGCGGCTGTTCGCCGTCGTGATCCCGCGGGAGGGATCACCGTTCGTGGTCTCGCCGGCCTTCGAAGAGGATCGCGCGCGCGAGCAGCTGGCCACCGGGCCGCTGCAGCATACCGACGTCGCGACGTGGCAGGAAGACGAAAGCCCGTATGAACGCGTGGTCCAGGGACTTCGGGATCGCCGCATTGGCGCGGGCCGCATCGGCGTCGAGGAGACGACCAAGTTCGTGTTCGCCGACGGAATCGGGGCCGCGGGGCCGGCGCTGCACATCGCGAGTGCCACACCGATCACGGCTGGCTGCCGGATGCTCAAAGATGCGCACGAGCTCGACTGCATCGGCCTCGCGTGTGAAGCGACGCTGAAATGCTACGAAGCAGTCTTTCATGCCCTCGCGCCCGGCGTGACGCAGAACGACGCGGGCCGTCTCGTCGACGCGGCGTACGCGCGGCTCGGGTTCCCGGGGTATGCCAGCATCCAGGTGGGCGAGTACACCGCGCTTCCGCACGGCTCGATTACGCCGCAGACCATCCGCGAAGGCACCATTCTCATGATCGACGACGGTTGCCAGGTCGAAGGGTACACATCCGACATCACGCGCACGTTCGTCCTGGGCAAAGCCACCGACAAGATGAAGGCGGTTTTCGACATCGTCCACCGCGCGCAGGCGGCGGCGCTCAAGGCGGCGCATCCCGGCGCCACGCTCGCGTCGATTGACGCCGCGGCGCGGGGCGTCATCGTCGCGGCCGGGTACGGTCCCGGCTTCAAGTATTTCTCACACCGCGTCGGCCACGGGATGGGGCTCGACATGCACGAATGGCCGTATCTGGTGACGAACAACATGTTCGGGTGGGAGCAGTCGCTGACGATGCAACCAGGAATGGTGTTCAGCGACGAGCCGGGCATTTACATCCGGGGCGAGTTCGGTGTGCGCCTCGAAGACGACATGCACGTCACCGACAGCGGGGCGGAGCTCTTCACCCGGCCGAGCGCGTCGATTGAGGAACCGTTCTGACGATTCAGTCCTTGACGCAGGTCACGAGGCTCCAGATCCGCGGCACGTTCACCTTCTGAATCGAGATCGGCGCGAGCTCCGCCTGTGCCAGGAAGGCCGGCAGGTCCAGGTCCGACTTGAAGCCGATGTGGACGGTAAACGGCGAGATGACGCGCTCCAGGTGCGCCATCGCGCGGTTCTGGCTGCGGAAGTGGTTGAGGATCACGATGCGGCCGCCGGGCCGACAGACGCGGCGCATTTCCCGCGTGACGGCGACGGGGTCGGGCACGACGCTGATCACATACGGCGCGTAGACGATGTCGAACGAATCGTCGGCGAACTTGAGGTTCGCGGCGTCCATTTGCAGCAGGCGGACGTTGCGGACCCCTTTGCGGGCCACTCGATCGCGCGCCTTCTCGAGCATCGAACTCGAGAGATCGATGCCGGTGACCGAGCAATCGCGCGGATAGAGCGAGGCGTTGATGCCGGTGCCCACGCCGACTTCGAGCACCCGATCTCCGGGCTTGATCCCCATCCGCCGGATGGCGTCGACGCGGCCGGGGTGCAGCGACGGGCCAAAGACGAGGTCATAGACCCAGGCGAGATTCTCATAAACGCGCGCCACGAAGGCGTTCTCGACGACGGTAACGGACAAGGCGCGGGTCGCGGCGTCCGACCCCAGTATCTCTTCGCCTTCAGGCGTACGATCCGGCTCAAATAAGGCCATTAGGTGCCTCGACGTTCAGGCAGCGTCCACTGCCGAACGCAAAGTCCAGCGACTATACATCTGGACAGTTAGTGAAGTCCATCGAGGACGGCAAGCGCAGCATCGATGTCGCCCGCCTGGGTCGACACTTGAATCCCCTGGACGGCAGGGCAGAGCTGCGCGGCGATCTCGCGCGCGATGGCGATGCCCTCCGCGGCGGCGTGTTCGTGATCACCGGCCGCCCGCATACGCGCCAGGAGCAGCTCCGGTACGCGGATCCCCGGCACTTCGTTGGCGAGGAACTCCGCGTTCCGCGCCGTTTCGAACGGAAAAATTGCCGCAACGACCGGCAATGGCACCCCTTCGATCCGCTTCAGGAACGCTTCGAAGGCGCGCACGTCGAAGATGGGGCGCGTCAGCGCGAATTCGGCGCCCGCCTCCACCTTGTACTCAAAACGTCGTAGCTCCTCGTCGAGGTTGGTGGCGGCTGGATTCACAGACACCCCCAGGTGAAACTCCGTGGGTGCGCCGATCGACTGGCCGCCGACGTCACAGCCGCGATTCAGGCGCGACACGAGATTGGTGAGGCCGATCGAGTCGACGTCAAAGACGGCCGTGGCGTCAGGATAATCGCCAACGCGCCCCGGATCGCCCGTAATGAGCAGGAGGTTGCGAATCCCCATGGCGTGGGCGCCGAGCAGGTCCGACTGGATCCCGAGCAGGTTGCGATCGCGACAGGCGTAGTGCAACACCGTCTCGATGCCGGCCTGCTGCTCGATGAGCACGGCGAGCGACAACGCGCTCAGCCGCGCGCCGGCGCGCTGGCCGTCGGGGATGTTGATCGCGTCGACGCCGCGGATGCGCAACTTCTTCGCACGCTCGACGACCTGATCCGTCTGGTACCCGCGTGGCGGCAGGAGTTCGACCATCGTGACAAACCGCCGTTGGGCCATGGCGTGCGCCAACCGCGACTTCTGCCCGCGGGGGACGGGCGGGGACGTCAGCGTCGCCGTCTGGGAACGGCGCGCCGATGGCGCCGCGTGCGTCGCTTCCCCGCTGCCGACCGCGGGCGCGAGGCTGCGGACGGCCAGCTTGAGCTGGCGGATGTGCTCCGGCGTCGTGCCGCAGCATCCGCCGACGATGCGCACATGATGGAGCATGAACCGGCGGGCGTAGGAAGCCATGTACTCCGGCGAGCAGAGATAAATGTTGCGGCCTTCAACGTCGCGCGGCTTGCCCGCGTTTGGCTGCGCCGAGAGCATCAGTTTCGACACCGCCGCCATCCGTTCGATGGTGTCGAGCATCGGCGCCGGGCCGACGGCGCAGTTGACGCCGATGAGCGTCGCCCCGCGGCGTTCGAGCTCCGGCGCGAACTTCTCGGGCGGCGTGCCATCCAACGTGTTCCCGTCCTCCTCGGTCGTCATCTGGGCGACAATCGGCTTGTCCGACACACTCCGGATGGCATCGATCGCCGCGCCGATCTCGTTGAGGTCCCGAAACGTTTCGAGGATGAAGAGGTCGACGCCGCCGGCGGCCAGCGCCTGCGCCTGCTCGCGAAAGTAATCGCGCGCCTCATCAACGCCGGTCTTCCCCCACGGCTCGATCCGAATGCCCAGCGGTCCGATCGAGCCGGCGACATAAGCATGATCGTCAGCCGCCGCGCGCGCGATCCGTGCGCCGTGCTCGTTGATGTCGTGCAGCTTGTGGGCGAGTCCGAACGACCCGAGCTTGATGCGATTCGCGCCGAAGGTGTTGGTCTCGATGATGTCCGCGCCGGCGCGCACGTATTCCTCGTGCACCTCGGCGACCAGGTCCGGCTGAGTTAGGTTCAACGCGTCGAAGCTCTTGTTGATGAACACCCCCTTCGCATACAGCATCGTCCCCATGGCACCGTCGCACACGAGCACGCGCTCTGCTAGAGCTTCGATGAACGGCTTGGAGGGCACGTAACTAAAATTTTACCTTACAAGGCGGGGGGCCCCTCGACGCGCTCGAACTCTTGCAGCCGCCCGAGGTCGATCGCCACGTGCTCCGAATCCGACACATACATATCGCGGAAGCGTGCGCCCCAGACAATGTCGGTTTTGTCGTAGCTGGTCTTGGAATGCACCGTTTGCGCGAACGTCTCGTCGTCGGCGGTGATCAGGCACACGATCTCCGGATCCGACTCGGCCAGCGACGTCTGCGACAGGCCGCGAAACGGGCTCGTCTTATCGATCGGATGGACCACGGTCCAGTGCAGCGGCATGAAAATAATCGATGGGCGCTCGAGCGTCAGCTGATCGAACTGGCGAGTGCGCTTTCCATGCACCTCGGTCCACCGCGCGAACGAGACGATCGCATGCACGTCGCTCAAGTCGTGATTGCGCAGGTTGACGAGGCGAAACATCAGCGCCCAGCCCCCCGCATAGGGCGCGATGATCGCGTTGCGGCTGAAACTGATCTTCGCCGTCGGCCGCGTGAAACGCGCAAACAGCAGGGCGCTCAGCACGGCGAACCCGAGCAGGCCGACGAGCGCTTCGACCGCCACCAGGATGTTGGCCAGCCGCGACTGCGGCACGATTTTGCCGTAGCCGATCGTCGCGAGCGTCTGGACGCTGAAGAAGAGGCAGTCCTCGAAACGCGCGAGCGGCGCGCGCGCGGCGCCGGACAGGGCCTCGGAGCCGGCCAGCCAGTACAGGACGGCAAAGACGAGGTTCATGGCGACGTAGCCACAGGCCATCAACGCCAAGAGGCGCGGAATGGGAAGCGCGAGCAGCGTGTGATACGCGTTGAACGGATGAAACGGGCTGAACTCGTTACGCCGGACGTTGAACGTGCCGTCGCGATTCAGCAGCCGAGCGCGGCTGCGCTCGGAGAGCCTGCCGCCCAGACCGAGATCCTGACGGAGCCGCTCCGGCTGGGGCAATTCGGTCACGGTCGACGTGGCGTTAATTCTACCGCCCACCCGCGGTATGATTCGCGGCGATGAAAACGCTCTTCGCCGTCCTGCTCGCCTCGACCCTGGCGACGGCGCTCGCGACCGCCCAGTCCGCGGCCAGCGCCGCCCACGTCGCTGCCGCCAAGGCGGCCGCCGGTACCGATTTCGCCGGTGTCTTCAACCGTATCTGCACCGAGGCGGTGCCGCCGGCGGGGTCGCCGGCGCGTGGTGCGCGCGCCGGGGGTGCACCGCCGCGCGTCGGCCCGCCGCCCCGGGACAGCTGGCACGCCGAGCCGGTCC
>JBPYEE010000347.1:0-8279 GCA_051985095.1 Vicinamibacterales bacterium
GCGCGACGTCGCCGGCGGAGTCACCGCCATCAGATCCACCCCGTGACAGGTGGAGCACTGATCGGTATACGTCGTCTTCCCGCGCAGCGCCTGCGCGTCCGTGTACACCCCGTCCCACACCGACCTCGTCCCTTGTGCGCGCCCTGTCGCAATCATCGTTGAAATCGGGACGACGAAAATCGTCGCCCCGATTACGAGGCGTCGACTCGCCCGACGCGTCATCTCACACCGTTCGTCGTTGGCTTGCCGTCGGCCAATGCCAGCGCCACGAATTCCGCGGGATGGTCCTTCGCCCCGACCGGCACCAGGATGAACTGTTTGCCCTTCACCAAGTAGGTCATCGGGCCGCCGGTTGTGCCGGACGGAAGCTCCGTCTCCCACACGACCTTGCCGGTCATCTTGTCGTAGGCGCGGAACTTCTTGCCCCAGCCCCACGGTTCCTGAAGAGTCCCCATGATCGCGTCACTCCCCTCGCCGATGAACAACAACGTCTTGGTGACGAGGGGCGCGGGCCGGTTTGGAATTCCGAGCGGCGGCAGGTTCAGATCTTTCAGCAAGGGATGATTACGCGGGCCGTCGCCGTTGGCCACCACCCACGCGATGTCTCCCTTATTAAGGTTGTACGCGGTGATTCTTCCGTACGGCGGCTTGGTCAGCGGCAGACCGTCGACGTCGATGCTGCCCCCGGGTAGACGGCCGCCTCTCGTCTTCAGCACATACTCCATCGTCGCTCTGGAATCAGCCGGCTTCACAAGATCGTCGACCACCATCGTGTAAAGGGACACCGCGTAGTACATGCCGGTCTCCGGGTCGAACGCTCCGGTGTGCCAATTGCCGGCGCCCCAGTTGCCCGGAATCGTGATGGTCCCTCGCTTGCCGCCAGGCTCGTTGCTCACAAGCGATGGCGGTGTATACAGTGGGCCGTACACATACGGCTTGATCAGCTCGCGCGCCTTGGCCTTCAGCGCAGGCGTGAAGTCGATCAGATCGTCATCCGTCAAGCCCTGGCGGTCGAATGCCGGCGGCTTCGTCGGAAAAGGCTGCGTAGGCGACGTGTGCTCCTCCGGCACCGTCGATTGCGGAACGGGCCGCTCTTCGATGGGCCACACGGGTTGGCCGGTGACGCGATCGAGCACGTACAGGAAGCCGTTCTTGCCCGCCTGCATCACCGCTTTGATCCGTTTGCCGTTGACGCTGATGTCGCCGAGCACGGGCGGCCCGATCAAGTCGTACTCCCAGAGGTCGTGGTGAATGGTCTGGAAATGCCAGACGCGCTTGCCGGTCTTCGCGTCGAGCGCGACAATGCTGTCCGCGTACAGGTTGTCGCCGGGCCGATACCCACCGTAATACGAAGCAGTCGGCGCCGTTAGTGGCGCGTAGACGTAGCCGAGCTCTTCGTCGGCGCTCAGCGGACACCACGCGGCGAGATTGCCCGCGAATTTCCACGACCCGTTCCCCCACGTGTCGTGACCGAATTCCCCTTCCTTTGGCACGACGTGGAACGTCCAGAGCAGCTTGCCGCTACGGATGTCGTATCCGCGCACGTCCTCGGGCGCGGCTTCCTTGACGACGGCCGACGTATCGCCGCCACCGCCGCCCTGGCCCGCAACGACGGCGACATCGCCAACGACGATCGGACCGGATGTGTCGCTGAACCGGCTGGCATACGGCTCGTCGCGGTGCAGATTCACGCGGCCGCCCTCCCCGAAGTCGCGCAGGAGTTTGCCGGTCTTCGCGTTCAGCACGTACAGATATTCACCCCGGACCGACACGATCCGCATATCGTCACCACGGCCCCACACGTCGACGCCGCGGGTCGCCTGACCGTTGGCCTCTTCGAGGGTCCGGCCGAACAGCTCCTGCACCCAGATCGTGTTGCCGGTTGCGCCCTCTAGGGCGGTGATCAGTCCGTGTGCGTTCGGGGTGTACAACACGCCGTCGATCACGATTGGCGTCGCCTTCAGGTACGCGTTCACGCGGAGATCGGGAAACGCCGCGGGCAGGCTCGGATCGACCGCAGGATGCCGCCACGCGATCGTGAGATTCTTCACGTTGTTTCGAGTGATTTGATCGAGTGGCGAATACCTCGTGAACTTCTTGTCACCGCCGTAGTACCGCCATTCCGCGATCGGCCTCTGGGCGCGCACGACCAAGGTTCCGACGAGGCCCACGATGATCAGGAAGAGTCCGGCACGGGCATATTGAGAGAAACGATGCACGACTCACCTCCTATCAATTCGACCTACACGGATGACTTCCTCGGTTCCGCCAGCAGCGGCATCGCCCGCCGTTGAAGGGCTTCCTGAACGGCCCGGTGCGCCTCGAGCATCGCAGCATCGGTATGCGGACTCGCGGCCGCGTCGGAGTTCGCAATCGTAATGGACCCGAACGGCTGTCGCCCGATCACGCAGGGCCTCGAGTCGGTGGACGTGAACACCCACTCCAGCGGGTCGTACAGACTGTTGTACGTGTACGCGTACCCGTGCGGCCACCGATTCACCGTAATCGCAATGACGTCGCGTGCCGGATCGAATCCGCCGGCGCTCAACGTGCGCGCGAGCTGGTCGCGAATCTTGCGTTCGAACGTCTCGAACGTCGTGCTGAGGAGATCCATGCGGCCGATCCGATGCTGCTCCTTCCTCGGCTTGCCGGGCGCGCACGGCGTCCGTCCCATGTGCAGGACGATCGGTTCGTCCGGACTTTGCGGATGCTGCAGGTCGCCAAGACTGACGGCTTCTGCGAGCGCCACCCCACTGTGATACATGGTGGGCGCGTTGATGCTGCTCACGCCGATTTTCTGGAACGCGGTCCAGTTCTTCACCGCAACACTGGTGTAGACGAGCGGCCCTTTGACGCCGTAGGCGAGAGCCTCCTTCTGCTTGGCGGGCAAATCCGGCACGAGATACGGAATGAACATGTTCCAGCACGCCATGACGCAGGCGCGCCCGCGCACCCGATATGTCTTGCCGCCTCGGACGTAGCTCACGATGGTCTGATTGGCGGCAGACGGCTGCCCGTCGTGGCGGACGTTCACGACCGTGCTGTTCAGGCGGATGCGCGCCGGCTGTCCGGCACGATCGATCAGCGCGTAGTTGACATGCGCCGCACCGACGTCCTCCATCGTGTTTCCGGGTACGGCATCCGGAATCAGCCATCGCACGAGCAGGCGCGCGATCGTGGCGTTTCCGTCGGGAAAGTGAATCGCCCCACCGCCGCCTGCACCGTTCTGCCGGCCGTGTTGACCGCCGGGCAGATCGGCCAGCACACCGTCGGGCGTCGGCTCGAGCTTCATCCCGTCGAAGCCGGGCAGTCCCATCTGCCAGCCGAACAACGCCGGGAGTGCGTCGATACCGACGCAGAAATTGCCGGCGCCGGTGTTCTGGTAAAACCAGAGCACCTGCTTGTCCACCTTGGCGATGTTGAGCGCGAAGTCCTCGTAGCTCATTTTCGCGAGGCGAAGCTTCTTCTCGCCGGACGACAGGCCGGGCATGAAATCCGGAAGCGGACCGCTCACGCCGGTGAGGCGCAGCATGTCCTCGCGCGCTTTCGCCGACAGCGGCGTCTGGGCAAGGAACTCGGCGCTGTACGCGCCGCCGCGCCCGCCACCGCGCCCGCCGCGTCCAGCGGCCCCAGCCGCGCCACGCGCTGCACCCGCATCGCCCCGGCCGCCCGCAACGCCGCCTCGGACGACGAGCTTGTCGACTCCCCACGTCTCCTTGTCGAAGAACAATGCAGATCCCGTCAGGCCGTGCGATCGATACAGCTCACGATTCTTCGCGTTCGCCGCGACGAACCGATCGAGGTCGATGCCGACCGCCTGCAGCAGGTCGCGCGCGGGCAGGTTGTAGTGGAGCGGCGACTCAATATTCAGCGTCCCGCCGTTCAACGCGAGCACGCGACCGTTGTAGTGGAACTCGTTCCGTTTCGCGTGGCCGCCGAAATCGTCGTGATTGTCCAACACGAGCACCTTCGCGCTTCGTCCGACTTCCTTGATGAAATAATGCGCGGCCGCCAACCCGCTCAACCCGCCGCCGACGACGATGAGATCGTAGGACTCGCCGGTATCGATCGCACCGCTCACATCCCATTGCTTTCGATCGCGCAGCTGGTGTGCGACCTCGAATGATCCGTCATGACTGCCGCGCATGCCGGTGCGCGTCGGCGGGTAGTAATCGGGCGCGCGCTCGGGCGCGTACTCCTGGCCCTCGACTTCGAGCGCGCGCGCGAGTTCGGGCGCGAGCAGAGATCCGGCGACAGCAAGGCTGACGCCGTTCAGGAAGTCGCGCCGTGTAATCGTGCTGTCCATCCCGAGTTCGCGGTCATAGCCGTCCATGCGCCACCCCCTGCGAGACTTGCGAGGTCAGAGTTGAAATCATCTCGGTTTCGATTGGCTCTGCTGTTCGTTGTACGCCTTCCACGACAGATCGATCACGTACGCGTGGATCGCGTCGGCTTCCTGCTCGGTCATCCGGCGCGTGACCACCGGGAATCCAGCCGGCTCCCCGAATCCAGGCATCCCGTACTGTCGCCGGCTGCCGCTCAGCACGATCGCCTTCCATTGCTGATGAACGGTCATGGGAGCGTAGCGGAGGTCCGGAATCGCACCATCCAGCGTCCAAGCGCCGCTGCCGTCCGCCTCAGGCGAGTGGCAGTCCGAGCAGAAGTGCTTGTTGTAGAGCGTCCGCCCCAGCTCGATGGTCGCCTTGTCGAACGTCTGCGGCGGGGGCTGCGGGACCCGCGGCACAATCGCGTGCACTTCGGGCAGCGCCTTCTTCGTCCCGAGCTTGAAAGCCAGCAAGCGTGCGGGTCCACGCTTGGATTCTGGTGTGCCCATGTTGCTCACGCGTGCGAACAGTCTGGAGCCCGAGCCGAGGCCGACGGGCATCAGCACGTATTGAGCTCCGCCGGCACTGTACGCCACGGGCACCGATTGGATCGCCGAACCGGTCTTCACGGACCAGACTTTCTGGCCCGTGTCCGCGGTATACGCCGCAAACTCACCGGTCGCTTCACCTTGAAACACCAGATTGCCAGCTGTGGACAGCATGCCGCCATTCGTGTCCAGCGACTGCTCGTGCACCCAGCGCGCCGACTGCTTGACGGGATCCCACGCGACCAGCTTACCGATCGAACGCGACTGGCCGGGTGAGGGTTCGCCGCTTCGCGCGTCGTGCGCCGGGATGTACACGAGACGCGTCAACGGGCTGTAGCTCATAGGCCACCAGTTGTGGCCTGGCCCCGGCTGCGGCCGGCCGCCGCCAGAAGGCGACGTCGAGTCCACGGACCGTCCGTCGATTCGACGCGCCGAAATCAGATTGCCGGTCCTGACGTCGAGCAGATAGAAGATGCCGTTTTTCGGCACCGTCATCGCGACATGCCTGCGCGTCCCGTCTATGTCGACGTCTGCGACGAGCACGTGCATGTTTTCGGTGCGCGCGCTCGTCTGATAGTGCCACACGTACTCGCCGGTGTCCGCGTTGACCGCGACGATGCTGCCCGAGAACAAGCGGTCTCCACCTACCTTCAGATCCGCGAAGTCGCCGTGGAGTGCGCTCGGGTTGGCGCCGGCCGTCCCGAACAGGAGCAGATTGGTCGTCGGATCATAAGTGATCGCGTCCCACACATCGCCGCCGCCAACTTGCCACGCGCGGTCGCCCGTCCACGTTCGCGCGGCCATTTCAAGCGCCTTGGACTCGAAGGGCTTCGACGGATCGCCCGGCACCGTCCAGAACCGCCACACTTCACGCCCGGTTTCCGCATCGAAGGCGGCGACGGATCCGCGCACGCTTGTGTCGGATCCGTTGTATCCGATGAACACTTTGTCCTTGCCGGCGTGCGGCGCCGCCGTGATGCCGGTTTGCGTCGCATCGCAGGCTGGCGAGTCCCAGACTTTCTTGCCCGTGCTCGCGTCGATCGCGACGAGACGACAATCTCCGGTTCCGACATACACCTTACCTCGCCACACCGCGACGCCACGGTTGGTCCGTGCCGCCCACGAGTTCCGCATCCGGTCCAGCCGCACCTTCGGATCGAACCCCCAGAGCAGCTTTCCGGACGTGGCGTCGACGGCATACACACGGGACTGAGGCGCGCTCACATAGATGACGCCGTCGACCACAATCGGCTCGACCGAAAGCCCCATCATGCTGTCGATGTCCAGGCTCCAAGCAAACCCAAGGTCGCCGATGTTCTTGTCGGTGATCTGCGTCAGGGGGCTGAAATGCTGCTCGTCGAACGTGCGTCCGCCCACCAGCCAGTTAATCCCTGTCGCAACTTCGAACGCGACGCGTGCTTCGGTGACGTCGCCAGGTTTGGCGGGAGCCGCAAAGGATCGAATGGCGGGCCGCATCCACACGACAGTAACAAGACAGACACAAGCAATCGTGATAGTCGAGCGCGAGTTCATGTCGAGGCCTCGTTCTGTTTACCAGTTAAACTTGAAGCCCACCCGGGCGACACGCGGCGGCGTGATCGCCACCGGGCGGAGAAAGCTGCTTCCGGAGGTGACCGTCACGTCCTGCGCAACGTTTGTGTTCAAGATGTTGTACAGGTCGAACACCGCCGTGACGCTGACATTGTTTCTGAGGGGGAACACCTTCTCCGTCCGCAGATCGACCAACGTCTGATTGGGCGCTCGTTCGGCGCCGAACGGCTCGGCCAAGATCGTGGCGTTGCCGTAATTCAATCGCTGCGTAAACGTGCGCGCGAACGGATTTCCGGCCTGATAGCGGATAAGCGGAACCACACGTAGTTTCCCAGGCAGTTCGAGTGTCGCCTGCACCTTTCCCTGCCACGTTTTGAAGCTGTTCCGGAGATTGCTCGAATCGCTGGCGTTGATCACCGCATTCGGCGTGAAGGAGGAGCCGGTGCCGAGCGCAGGGGCGTCGCTCCAGGTCTCGGCAAAGGTCGCCAGCATCGACCACTTACCCCGCGGCCGGCGAACGGCGGTGATCTCCCACGTGTAGTAGTTGCTGTCGAGTGCTGGGAGATTCTCCGTGATGTTCACGACCGGTGCGGCGAGCGCAGCGGCCGAGAGGTTGTACGCCGTGATCATCGGGCCGTCGTCCGCCGTGCCGAGCACGCCATCCGGTCCGGGATCTCGTATCGTGAACGGCACGTTGTAGGCGTCGAGCGGCCGATTCACGTTCACCTGTCCGTAAGTCTGGCGTTGTCCTTTCCAGACGAAACCGGTGCGAATGCCTAGCCCGGGCGCTGCCTCGTGCTCAATGAAGGTCGTCAGTTGGTGCACGAACGTGTCCCGGATGGTGGGATCGAAGACGGTCGCCGCGGATCCACCCAAGGTAGAGATCAGGCGTCCCTGCTCGCCTGGATCCCACACGCCATTGCCAGTCAGATCGTTCCACGTGTACTGCTGGTACCATCCGTTTGGATTGGGATTCACGTTCGTCGCAAAATCAGCCGCCGGGTACAGATAGTACTTTCCGTAATTGGCCTTTAGGACCGTCTTGCCGTTGCCACGGACGTCGTAGCTGAGGCCAAGTCGTGGCGTGGGAATGTTCCACACCAGCACGCTGTTGACGGCCGGGAAGTTTTGTCCGTTCGGCCCTAGTTGCGCCGGGAGGAACGGACGATACCGATCGAACCGGAACCCGAGGTTGAGCGTCAGTCGTGACTTCATTTGCCACGAGTCGGTCGCGTATGCGGTGTACGCCCACAACCCGTTCTGGGAGGTCTCGCCCGGCTGAAAGAGCCACACCGAGTTCGGCACTCCATTGTTGAACACCGAAACGCATTGGCACGGATTCGTGAATCCCGGAAACGGCTGGTTAAGGATGTCCTGGATGATCTCGCCGCCGACCTTGAAGTTGTGCGTGCCGCCCCATCCCGACTTGAAGTAACTCAGCGCGCCGTTCGCCTGCGGACGCTTGCGAATGTTTTCGGTCCCGTACACTCCTCCGGCGACGAAGTCATTGCCGATATCCTCAATCCTCGGAGCGTCGCTCTTACCCGTTCGAGCCCAGTCTGAATACCAGCCGCCGCCGCGCACCGCCACCAGCAGCGAGTCGGTCAGCACGCCGTTGAACTCCAGTTTGAATGTGTCATTTGGATAAATCGAATGCCACACCGTATTCGCGTGCATGATTGCCGGGGTCGTTCGACCGGTCGGCAACGCGATTGCGCCAAGATAGTCCGGCTGCACCTTGCCGGCATGCTGATAGTAGCCGATTAGCTGTTTGTTCTGGGACAAGTTGAGATTGACCTTTGTGCTGTAGACAGGCCCGGACGTGTTTTGCACGTCGTCGACCAACGTTGGAAAG
>JBPYEE010000348.1:0-4233 GCA_051985095.1 Vicinamibacterales bacterium
GAGCCAAATCGCCGTCGCCGCGGACGACGCGTTCGGAAAAGTCATCGCCGCCGTTCAGGGCGATGTACAGCGCGGTTCCCAGATCGACGAGTGCGTCGTCGACACCCGTCGCCTTCAGCTGCTGGGCGGCACCGACCGACGCGCCGCTCGTAACGTCCTTCAATATCGCGAACGTCGGCACGAGCACGGTGGCGTCATCATGGGCGCGCCGGCACGCGTCTACGTTGGTCGAGTTGTATCCCCGGCAGATGAGCGGCCGCGCCTCGTAGGCCGAGCAACGTCCGTCGACGAGGAGCGGGCACGGAACGGATTCATCGAGCGGATCCTCGACGCGGCGCCCTTTCATTTGCGCGGCATATCGCGCCGCCCGCTCTGTGAGTCCTGATTGCGCCTCCGCGGTAAACCTCGTCCGGACGTGTTTCAGAATGTTGAGGAACTCGGGCACCGACGCGAGCACGTTTGGCTTGCAGCAGCAGTACGAACAGCCTTCTTTGCAGTGGAGGGCCGGCCGGTATTCGTCTCTGATGATCACCTGCGCCTCGTCTGCGTAGGCGGCGACGGCATAGGCGGCGTCGGTAATCGCGGTCAGAGTGATGCCGGTTCGCAGCGCATCGCGCGTCAGTGTGCGGCCGGCGTCGCGGCTGGCAACAAACGCCTCGAGCCGTTGCCGGTACGCCGCCCGCTGGATTTCCGTCTCGACGGCGTCTGCGTCCACGGCCGGCCGCGATTTCACAGGGCGAGAATAGCACCGGGCGCGCGATCAGAGCGGCCTGGGCTGGTCGAGCCTGGTCAGAACAAACGCGGACTGCTTCCCTTATTTCTTCACCATCGTCAACTCGCCCGTCGTGATCGTCATCACCCCGTCGCGATCAGCGACGTCGCCGGTGACGGTCACGGTGTGCGTCAGATGAGGTGCGACCTTCGCATTGTTGTCCGCCACGATCGCACCGGCAAGCTGGTAGACCTTCCCGTCGGCCGTCAGCAGCCCCACCGGCTGGCCTTCGTACTTGATGCACGCCCACGCGCACTCACGTCCTTCGCGGTGGTCCATGCCGGTCGCCTTGTTGTCGCGCATGTAGCAATAGAGATCGATCACCTGTCCCGTGACCGTCTCCGTCCTCGCAAACGCACGCATGGTCGAGACGGCCAGCACGGCGGATGCCACGAGAGCGACCGTCACGATCGCAGCGACAAGATATGTCCGCATCGTCAGACTCCCCTCTTTGCGCTACGAATTGACCGCCAGCGGTCTCGGGTTGCCGAACTTCGCCATGACCTGGACGGCCTCGGTGATGTCCTTGAGCGCCGCGATGTCGCTCCAGACCGCACGCGCCTTGTCCCGCTGCGCGCGATCGACCTTCTTGTAGTCGCAGGCGCGGTTGAACTTCGCGACGATCTCGTCCATCGTCAGCCGGTGATCGGGCGTCGGCTTGGAGAGCAATTCGCCTTCCGGCGCGCGCCGCCGGCCGCCGGACGAGTTGAACTCCTTCGTCTCGCCGTTCTTCTTGGTGATCACCGTCCGCGCCGGCGCGTTGCCGCTGAAGCCGACGCCCTGCGACATTGTGATCTTTTGCATCAATGCGAGCGCCGCCGGATCGCGGTACTTCGCCTCGGTGAAGGAGTCGAGATAGATCTCCCCGTCGATCAACGCGCGCGCGAGCAGGTAGGGCATGCTATGGTCGGCGGTTTCGCGGTTGCGTGGATCCCACTTCGGCGCGTCGGCGATCTCACCGAGGCCGCCCAGCCAGTGGTCGATGCGCGCGATCTCGTCGACCTTCGCGAACGCGCGCATCTCCGGGATCAGATCGAGCGTCGCCTGCGAGGATCCCTCCGCGGGATAGCGCTTGAAGCCCATCCGCTGCAGCGCGAGGGCGTTCGGATCCAGCGGCAGTCTGATCTCCTTGCGGCCGTTGCGGGACCAGAGACCGCCTCGCCCTTCGTACGGCTGCGGAGGACCCGTGATGCCTTCGTGCGCCATGACCGCGCCCCACACGCCGCACTTCACCGGCTCCGCGCTTCGCAGGCCCTTCCACATCGACATCGCACCGACGCCTTTGTTCAGCGTGACGTGGGGCGTGAGCGCGAGCGTCAACGCATTGGCCAGGCGATCGTCGTTCAGTTTCAGCAGTTTGCCCGCCGTGACGCCGGCCGACGCGGATTCGCCGGCGCCGATACCGGCCGCGGCGAGCTCGTAGCCGACAGCGACCGCCGCGAGGAACTCTTCGCCGGTCGCGTGCATCGCCTCGCCCGCGGCGAGGGCCGCGGGAATCAGGTCGCTCGTGTGGCCGCCGGGGCCAAGGTCGTTGAAGTCGGTGTGACGGCCCATCGCGCTATTGGCGAAGGCGCCGAGTTCGAGCGAGGTGGAGACGCCGTATCCGAGTACCGTGCATCCGAGCTTGCGCGGCGCCACCTGGGCCGCGCAGCTGGCGGCGAGCCGGACAGACGGTTCCTCGAACCCGCTGACGGTCGCCGCGAGGTAATCCAGCATGATCCGGTTCAGCATGTTCTTGTCGGCGGCGGTCAGCTTGGAGTACGTGAACCCGTTCGCCCAGGTGACGATCAGGCGGCTCGTGTCGTCCATCGGACCGTTGTGCGATTCCCGGTTCGCAGTGTAGACGTAGCCAGCGCGGGTCCGCACCGGCAGCGCATAGGAAACGCCGTCCGGTCCCGCCACCGGCGGCGGCTGCCCGCCCCCGCGCTGCGCCGAGGCTTTCGAAGTGGTGAACGCGGTCGCGACCACCCCCGCGCTCAGCCTCATGAGGTCACGTCGCCTGAGGCGGCGCGCGCGCGGCAACGCTCCGTTCTCGAGTGTCTCGTGCTTCATATCAGCCTCCAGTGACGGCACGCGACACGCTACCATCAGGATTCCGGCGAAATTGTCGCAGATTGTGTCACGCGCCTGCGGCTACTTGGATTGACGGGCGGCGGCCTGAACGCGCCGGAGATCGTCTTCAATGTAGGCGTCATGCGGTGACAGGCGCAGGGCCCGCTCGAACTGCACGGTCGCCTCGCGCAGCCGTCCCTGGAGCGCCAGCGCGCGCCCCAGCAGGTCATGCGCCCGGACATCGGCGGGATCGTTGGCAAGCGTTTGGCTGGCTTCGCGTTCCGCGCCTGCCAGATCGGTCCGGTCAAGGAGCGCCGCGGTGAGGTTGTCGCGGACGTCGACACGGCCTGGATCGAGCGCGGCCGCCCGCCGGAACGCCGCAATGGCCTCGTTGACACGACCCGCGGCGACGAGCGTGGTCCCCTGGTTTTCGACCGCGTCCACAAACAGGGTGCGCGTCTGCCGGTCGTCGGGCCTCATCGACAGCGCGGTCGACAGTTCCGCGATTGCGCTGGGCCAGTCGCGTTCCATGGCGAAAGCGCGGCCCAGCAGCCGCCGGGCCCAGGGTTGTTCTTCGCGTTCCGGATAGTCGTCGGCAAATCGCGTCAATTCCCGGATGGCGGCGCGGTAGTCTTTCGTGTTAAAGAGCTCGGCGCCGAGGTTGTAGCGCGATCGCGGGTCGGTTCGCGCGGCGAGACGCAGTTCGCCGAGCGCCTCGTCGTCGCGGCCCAGGTTCATCAGCTCGAGACCAACCATTCCGTGGGCCACGTCGGTCGGCCACCGCTGCAACCCTGACTCGGCCAGCAACAGTCCGCTCGCGTACTCGCGATTGCGCCTTGCCGTCGTCGCGCTCATCAGGAGGGTCAGGGCGACCAGCATCGAGAGCGCGGCGCGGCGCGGGATGAGCAGGCGATCGATCAACCGGCATGCGCCAACCACCCCGAGCGCGATGATGCCAATGAGGGGGAGGTACATGCGGCGCTCGGCACCGACTTCGGTGACGATCGGAACGAGGCTCGACGCGGGCGCCAGCGTGATGAACGTCCAGAGGCCGCAGAAACCGAGCAGAGGACACTGGACCAGCAGCACGATCGCCGCGCCGAGAAGCGCCACGCCGAAAACGGCGTACGGCCAGACGAGGCGAAGACCGGTCGGCACGAGCGGCCCGTAGTTGACGACAAGATCCCGTGGCCAGACAACGAGCTTGAAGTAGCGCGCGACCAGTCGCGTTTGGTTCAGCAGGTACGGCCAGACCAGCGCGCGCGACGTGGCGACGGATCCCGATCGCGGGCCTGCCAGCATCAGGTCTCCCAGAACGAGCCACGTCGCGGCCAGTGCGACGTAGAACCGCCACTGTGCGGTGACTGCCGCCCGGATCGATCTGAAGCCGAATACGCGGTCGTAAAGTA
>JBPYEE010000349.1:0-16153 GCA_051985095.1 Vicinamibacterales bacterium
CCGGCGTCGCGAACGAGTACTCCACCATCCGCAAAACCCGAGTCGACGCCAACGAGCGACTGTCGCCGGATGGACCAACACCAGCGCCTGAGGCCAATGCGGCCACACCCGCCGCGAGCATATCGAGAACGAGCGGTCAGAGGGGCGGAAGCGTCGATCGGGACGAGAGAGAACGCGGAGTTGATGGCGAAGAGCAACTATCTCGAGGAGGAGGTCTCCACGCGGGCACAGAGCGACGCGAAGCAACTCAACCGGCCGCAACGCGCATCGCACTGGGCGCGGAACCGCCGGCGACGTCAACGGTTTTCTGCTCGGGCGAAATAACGCCGAGGTACAGGGTTAACGCGGAACCCGCGGCAAGACAAACTTGTCCAGATAGGCGGCCAGCTTGTCCCGGCTCCGTGTTCGGTACGGGATGTAGTCCTTGGCAATGCCGTCGTCGCCCAGGCTGAACAGCACATACGGCTCAATGAGGCCGGCCTCAAAGAGCGTCACGAGGAGCCCGGCCACCGCATCGACCGCGACCAGTCGGGCGGTCTTCGGGTCGGAGTTGAGCTGTTCAAGCACGCGGGCCGCGGCGGTCAGGGCCTGCGATTCTTCCTGAAGCGAGTGCCGGTACACGCGCTCCTGAGGAAACGCGGTCCGGAACCGGCCACCGGTCTGCCAGGCCGCCTTGACGGCGTGATAGGCCCGCCAGGCGACCGAGACGTCCGCGGACGGTCCGCTGTCGGTCGCCTCGTCGTTCGTCAGCGGGATGGGTGCGTAGACGAGGGTGAACGCGGTGTGGTTGATGAGGGCCCACGCACGGATCTCGCGCCAGACCATCCGGTTATAGGGTTCGGCCACCGCGGCCTGAATGAGCAGGTCGCGCGCCCGCGCCATCTCTCCGCGGTTCGCCAGCATGTCGGCGTAGTACCGATAGGCGGTTTCCACGTTGGGATCGAGCCGGATGGCCCGTTCGTACCAGTCGGTGGCGCGGGCGACCTCGTTCTTGCGGTCGTAGGCATGGGCGGTAAACAACACGGCGGGATAGTTGGTGGGCTCGAGCTCGAGGGCTCTGGCATAGGCCGTGAGCGCCGCATCGAACTCGCGCCGGGAAAACGCCGCCTCCCCGTCCCGCATGATCTGTCCCACCGCGGGGTTGTCGGAGTAGGTGATCGCGCCATTGGCCGGAAGTTCGGCGAGCAGCTGGCGCAGATTCTCGGCGAGCGGACTGGGATTGCCCAGCTCGAACGCTCGCTGGAGAATGTCGCGCGCCCGAAAGCGCTCGGCGGCGGCCGCATCCGGATCGGTCAACGTCGCGGCATGGTCGATGAGCGACGCGGCGAGCGCGACGAGCACGTCGCTGTTGGTGGGCGTGGCGGGTGCGATCGCTTCCAGCAGCGGCAGGGCCTCCAGTCGCTTGCCCTCGTCGAAGAGCGCGAGGGCCCGTTGCCGCCGGGCCTCATCCGAGGAACCCGCCGGTGGCTGCGCGAGGGCCGACGGGACAGCCGCAGCGAGGGTCGCCAGCAACACGAGCACGACGGTTCGCTTCCTGTGGCGCATCGGACGCTCAGGCCGTCAGGTGATCGAGGACCACGGGGCCGCTACTGGCTCTCAAACACCGGACGGTCGTTCAGCGGTTGCAGCGGCCGGGCCGTCTCGTGATAGACCGCTCGGTATGCGGCGATCTGAGCCGCCGACATCTCGATGGGGTGCTTCATGAGGAACCAGGTCACCCCCTCGTTGCAGATGGGCGTCGTCAACGATCCGGGAAAGCGATAGAAGCCGTGGTCAGCCGGCAGGAGGTCGGCGGCGTTGATCTGCACGACCGGGGTCGCGCGCTCGCGACCCGGGGTGGGCAGGTGGGCCCACACGGCCGTGATCACCGGGTTCTCCGTGCCGACCACCACCGGCACTTCGATCACCAGAAACGTCGACTCCGGCGACAGGTGGACGAACTGGAGGGACATCGGCGCCCGCTGGCCGTCGACCGCGTTTTCACCGGGCGCGTGAAAATCGATCTCACTCAGACGGTAGGGTTTCCGGCCAACGGTGAGCCACAGATTGTCGGGAAACCTGAGTTTGAGCTGATACTTGTTGCAATCGTTCACCACGTCCAGGGCGGCAGGCTGATAGCGGAAGTCCAGCGATTGCAACGGCGGGACGGGCACTTTCACGGTCTTCGTGATGTCGATCGGCGTTTGCATGCGACCGGTGGTGCACACGCCATCCCAGTGACGCGGACCCTGTGGTCCGTCGTGGTAGGTGAACGTAGGTTCGCACCGGTCGGACACCCCGCTGGGCGTATTCATCCCGTGTCCATGCTGGTGTTGTTCCGGATGCTGGCTCTCGGGGAGTTGCGCTGCTTGCGAGCTGTCGCGGGCTGCGTGGATGCCAACCGTGAAACCCGCGATCGAGAACGCCAGCATGCAGAGACCGACTGCGCGGGCCGTGACCATATCAACACCCTCCAACGGTGTTTTTCGAGATCGTCGAAAATACCGTTCTAATCCACACCCATTGGCGGGTCATCCGGGATCGGACGCTTCTACGACGCATGTGGTGTCACGCCGGTGCCAGCCGGCCTTGATCGTGGCGGACACGCCGCGATCAAGACCTGAGCGTCTTGTGAAGCCGGGTTTCGCGTCGGCCTGACGCGAGGTGCTCCCTGTGGGCGGCGGCTATGCCGCCTCCGTAAACATCGGCGGGTGGTGTGCGCATGGCTGATTGGGGAGCCGCCACACGCAACCTGTACCTCCTTCCCTCGTCGCCACTCGAGGAGTTGAAAAAGCTCATGGCTCCTGACCGACACTGATCCGCCGACTGCTCTCCTATCTGCTGCTCGGGTTGCTGCTCGGGTTTACAACGCGCTCGATCGCCATCATGCCGCGGTCCTCGTGTCCGAGGATGTGGCAGTGGAAGACGAAGTCCCCGATGTCCGGTCCCCGGAAGTCCATGAGCAGCTGCACCTGGGGCCAGGGGAACGGTGCGGGACAGCCAGGACCCGCAGCGTTGCAGTACGGGACCTCGATCATGTCCAGGAACTGGCCGTTAATGCCCGGCGCCTGTTCGGAGCCGTTGGTCTCGAAATTGTCCTGCGAGAGCACCTTGAAATGAATTTGGTGCTGGTGGAGCTCATGGTTTTCCCGGGCGTGGTTCTGGACGATCCATTTCTCCACCGAGCCCTGCGTGGTGATAATCGCCGGGGCATGGTTGTTGTCGAATTTCGTATTGAGCGGATAGGGCTGGATGGCGCACTGCGCACCCGCCGCCGTCACGCACCCGGACGCGTTGATGAAGAAGGCGGTTCCATCCTCCAGCTCGTCGAAGTAGACGGTGCGCGTGACGGAGGGCGTGACATCCTCGATGCCGCCAAATCGCTGCAGGCTCGTATTCAGGCCCGTAAACGGGGGCACCCGGTCCTGAGCGCTGGGTTGGCCGGTGTCCGCGCTGGCAACCGTCGTCATGGTGAGCAGCGGCCGTGTCGGCAGATCGTCGCCAAGCGGCCCGGAGTTGATGAACTGCGCGACGAGTTGGGCGCGTTTCACGCTCGCCGGGGGCGCATCGACGAGGAATTCGACCCGCGCCGCTGGCGGCAGACGGAAGTGGGTCACGGGAACGAGCTGGCCGGGCTGGGTGCCATCCTGGGAGTTGACCGGCACGGCGTCGATGCCGACGAGCTGGATGATCTGCGCGTCTCCGTCGAATTGCACCTGGAGGTCCAGCGGCGCGTCCGACGTGCAGTTGCAGACCCGCCAGAACTGCCGTTCGCCGTCCGCCATCTGGATCGTGGCCGGCGTGTACGAGGTGAGGGGCGCCGCGTGGCCAGGCCGGACGGTGACCGTGGTATCGAGTGAGACATAGTTCACCGTCAGGTCGTTCTGCGGAATGCCGTCCTCCGTGCCGCCTGGGCTTTCCTGCATCGGGACGGCTAATGGCTGATCGCGGATCACGATGATCCGCTGCTGGAGGCCGGCCACGGCGGGCTGGACGTTGTTGATGCCGTCGACCACCAGCGCGCCCTCGCCGCCGCCCTGGACGGCCAGTTCGGCCAGGCCATGCACGTGCGGGTGGTACCAGTAGAGGCCGGGCGGTTCGTTGGTTGGAAAATGAAGGCTGTACTGGAAGGTGCTGCCGGAGTTGATCAACGTCTTCACTACGTTGTCCTCGTGGCAGGCCGGCGACGTATTGGTGCCGTGATAGTGGATGTTCATCGACCCGCCGGTCATGCCGTTGCTCTGCGTCGGGTCCTGCGTCTGCTGCGTGGTGTCGCCGCAGTTGGGCGCGTTGTACGGCTCGACGGTTTCGCCGACGGGATTGGTCGGCGTGTTGTTGGTCACGGTGATGTTCAGCGTATCCCCGGGATTGACGTGCAAGGTCGGATTCTCCAGGCCGTCCGGCGTCATGAAGCAGAACAATTGCCGACCGACTGAATCCGTCGTGGTCTGATAGGAGAATTGGACGGTGAGCACGCCGTCTTGGCTGAAGAGGGCCGGCGGCTCCTGGATCACGCTTCCAACGGCGGGGCGCGTGCAGGGATTGGCGACAGATGGGACCGGTGACAGCTGGGGTGTGGCTGCTGACGGCTGCGCCCATGCGCTCATCGACCCGAGCGCGAGCATCATCCCGGCGAGCGCGACACAGGCAGTACACGATGTCGTTCTGAGCACGGTTTTCTCCCTCCTCAAAACGCGGACGATCACGGATGCAACGATTGATGTTGCATCAAGACCCCGAACCCGAGGAATGTCGGGGTCTTGTTGATAACGGTGGCGTGCACCGCCCATAACTGGCATTCGGGACGCCCCCTATGAACACATTCGATAGTGCCTACAACGAAGGTCGTGTCTGTCAAGCCGTGGGAAAGAATTCGTCATCAGTCGGTTTTTCATTTAATGCAACCTACGCTGCTTTTTTACCTCCTTCAGATCATGGCGTCCATCGAGCGCCCGCAATCCGATCTGCCCACTGCCGAGTAAGCCGAACGCAGCTGCAGCAGCACGGCATCCTGACCAGGCAAACTCGCCGGCGTTCGTGCGCCCGCCGAAATTACTCGTTAATTCGCTCGAGTGCGTTCGTCGTCCGCAACTCTTTCCACTGCGAGGCGGGAAGGGCGTCGAAACGTGAAGAGCTCTTCGCCCGCCTCGTCCAAGCTTTCGATGACGGCCGGACACCGGCGACGCCATTTCTTCGTGAATCGAGCGCGGCTTGCTCCATCGCTGTGACTGGTTCGCCGTCTATCGTGCTGGGTAATCTTCCGTGAGATCTCGCCGGCCGCACCGAAGCTTTGGCTTGCAGGTTCCTGCGCTTGTGACACGCACTCACCGTTGACTGGCGATGCCGGCCAGTGCGATCGCAGGGCATGGATCAATCCCGGGTTCCCGTCGATCACCGCCAGCACCGGCCGGCGAAGATGACCGTCGGGTAAGGCTGGCCAGCGCGTCCATCCAATTCGCCGCACTCTCATCCCCGACCAACCGCATGTCGGGCACGACGCGGTCGTTGTAGCATCCGAATACGCACTCGACTCGTAAAACTACTAGGTGCCACGCGCGGCAGCAATGTTCTTGCCAGTAACCGACTTGTCGGGTGTCTAAGTTCGAACTCGTAAAAATAGCGGCGCTTTTGGCCCGAAATGATGCGATAACCACGTCCGCCTCACCACGGACCCCGTGGACGATGCGGTGTATTCAGAAAACTCGGTTACGTAAAATTGGCACCCCTATTCCACTACTCGGACGCGCTGTGGTTCCTGTCGGTCCTATAGATACGCCGTTGTGTCCAAGAATTCGACACGGGCTCGTCGGTCTCCTTCGTGTTTCGCCCCTACAGACTCGCGTTCGCCCGTTGATCGCCTACACTCTTCTTGAATCAACTCGGAGCACTCTTGGCTCCATCGATCCAAGCTCAGGACACGACGCGCATGCGCCGGACGACTACATCTGAAGAGGACCTATTCCTGTAGCGCGGTACAACTCTGTGCAACTGCCAGGAGCTCGATTCCGTGGGTCGCCAAGCGTTCGATTAGCGCGTCGGCATCAAAGGATGTCGTCGGTCCGCCAGCACAGAACTAGGTCAAACGCGTGGTCGGCGGCGTAGTTGGTGAGTCGTAGTCGGTCGTTCTCGGTTAACACAGTCACCCATCCCATGACGTCCGCGTATTTCCGCATAGCCATGAGCCGATTAGCTGCCAGCAGCGAATCGGCACATCGGCACACAAGACGAAGATAACGATCCGCCGATCCTCCACCAGTGAGGACGGCGCAGAATGCTCAACCATGGACATGAGTCCGAGAACCAGAATCCTCCGCTGACGGGCACGCCCACGGGTAATAACCGTAAATCCCTGCTGCTACAGGCCTGCCATTCACCGCTCCTCAAAGGGGTGGAGGCTGGCCGCTGGTGGAGCAGACACTGCGCGCTAATTTACAATCTACGGCGGCACATCGACGGTCGGTTTCTGGGCACTGGCGATTGTCGTCGTCAAGATGGTCGCCTGCCGCGTGGTTTGGTTCCCGGGTCGTGAGAGGCGTCGCCGGACTGGCATCCGATGGTTCAAGCCGGACGATCACCGCTAAGTTGTTGTCTGGAGGCTCAATGGCGAGACACCCATCCCGCATCCTCGAACTGGCCCGAAAGGGCGCCGAACATCGCTTCAACGAACTGAACGCTGAACTAGCAGCACTGGTACAAGCGTTCCCGCACCTCCGTGACTCCTTCGACCCAGACGAACTCCCGATTACGTTTCGGCTGCGGTCAGCAGCCGAGCGACCCGAACGAAAGGCGCTACGACGGCGAGCGAAATGGAACGCAGCCCGACGCGAGGCGGTCAGCGAGCGGATGAAGGCTTATTGGGCGGCGAGGCGAGCCGGTCGGAAGAAGTAATTGAGCGGCTGAGGTCCAGAGAAATCGCGGCGTACGCAACATTCATCGTCACAGTGTCAGAGCGGATCCCATGACACAATCGGCCGACTCGCATATTTCGCCCGAAGAACGCCACCAACTCCTCAAATGGATCGACGAGTCGCATCAGGAATTCTTGCGGGCCGTCGACGGGGTTTCTGAGACGCAGTGGACGTGGCAGCCTGCGCCAGCGCGATGGTCGGTCGGTGAGACGGCGGAACACATTGTTTTGGCTGAAGCCTTGCTCTTTGGCTTCACTGTCAGGGCGTTGGGGACGCCGGCGAATCCAGACTGGAACGAACAGACGAAGAACAAGACAGACCTGCTCATGCGACTGATGCCGGCGCGACAAGCGAAGGCCGTGGCGCCTGAACCGATCATGCCGCGCGAAAAAACCAACATCTCATCAGGTCAAAGAGCGATTCAAAGCCCAGCGTGTTGACATTCTGAACTTTGTACAAGAGACCCAGATAGCCTTGAAGCAGCACACCGCCGTGCATCCGTTCCCCGTTTTCGGTGTGCTCAACGCTTATCAGTGGCTGATTTACGTTGTTTTCCACACGATGCGGCACGATCAAACAGATCGCCGAAATCAAGGCGACTCCTGGATACCCTTCAGTCTAGGCTGGCTGGGGTCCCGCCAACGCATGGGCTTCCGCCACGAGCCGTGAGAGAACGTGGCGTATTGGTGAGACTGGTGGGTTCAGTTGCGCAAGGCGCATTCGGCCGCACCGTTTCCGGGTTGCCCAGTCCAACGACTGACTGTCAACTGCCACTGGCCTGCCACGAAGCTGCCATAGCAGCGCCCTTCTTCCTGCCTGAGAATGCCACCTGTCCTCCTCAAAAATCGAAGATCGGACTTCATGCCGCCTTCTCCAGTCGATATTCCTGATGCAACCGACCGAGGATCGGCGGCGCAGCGGCACGATAGTCCTCCGGCGGCCGATAACGCTTTGACTCGCCGTTGTGCTCGTTGAGCGGAGGGCCTTCAGAAGTGCCGGGCCCAAACTCGACTGCGGCCGGCCGCGATTGTAATGGCCGATCCATTCCCGAAGAATGCCGCGAAGGTGGCGCTCGGTCAGGAGAATCACAACTCGAAACACTCCCGACGGATCGTGCCGATCAGGGCGCTCAAATGTGTGTTCGCTCGTGGAAACGCGAACGGCGTCTTGAGAATGGCCAGCCCCATCGCCTCGAGCGTTCGATCGACCCCTTTCCGAGTTGGTCGTGTCGCGATCGATTACGAATCGGTGCGCTTGATCGGCTGACACGATCATTCGAAACTGCTGCGCAGTCCACTCCGCAGACGGATGCTCGGTCACGTTCCAAGGCAGGATTCGTCGTGTCCCGATTTCCAGTGCAACGAAGACGTACAGCACCCGGAACGCGGCCGTCACGACGACAAAGAAATCACCGGAAAGGACCGGTCGGGCACGGTTCCCCGCGAACGGGCTCCACGCCTGGGTGTCCTTGCGCTGTCCCTGGCGTGGGGAGCGCGTCGGTATGTATCGTCTCACCGTCCGCGGCGAAACCCGAACGTCAGGTTTTACGAAAAGCTCATCGGCAATCCGTTCCTCGCCCCACGTCCGATTCGCGACCGCCATCGTCGCTATCAGCTGTTGCACGTCCGCTGGAATCGGCGGACGGGCCGGCGATCGGGATTTCCAGCGCCAGAACACCGGAACCCCTGCGATGCCACCCAAATGAGCGTCTTCGGCTTCCGACGGTCAGCAGCTGACGCCACTCGAGGAACCGCGACAACGCGACGAGCCTGAAGCGTGTGGCGTAATCAGCGCGCCGCGGCTTCACGCGCCGCTCCTGGGTACATTGCCAACTGCTTTCGCGGCAACAGATTTCGGCAGCGAGTGGGGCACGTGACCGCATTGCCGACGATAACAATGATGCGAGATCGCGAACGACACGAAGGCGCGTTCGAACCAGAATCCGAGCCGGATTGATGATGACCTGATGGATCGAACGCGGGACGTACAGCCCGCGAGGATCCGCGCTGTTTGTCGATCATTTCGAAAAGCCCGGAAAACTGCACGAACCGGAACGGACGCTACGAGCTCGTTTCGAGGCGATTGGTGCGAAAACCGGGGACCGGTCGCTCGGCAGAGGGCAGAACCGTGTCCAGATCAAAATCGCCGCCCGTTAGCGATCCTTGCCGCCTGTAATGACGAGAACTCGCGCGGGAAAATGCAGAATGTTCGTGGAGCTAGCTCCGCTGGTTTTCTCTGACACCGGGCCGCACGATACGTTTGTGAAATCTGAGGCTGAGAAATTGGCTGACAGGTTAACAAGTTGGCCGAATCGCCGCGTGATGGACTGGCCCAATCTCAGATCAAACTACTTTGCTCGCGATTTGTATCGGCTTTTCAATTCGCGCAGGCGTTCGGCTTGAAGCTTGCTGAACTTCGCGCGACCCCGGTCCAAATACAGAATTGTTCAAATTTCTTTAATCCAGTCGGCCTCAGTCGGGTCTTTGTTCTTCCAGTGGGTGGTTTGGGCGGACTCTTGAGTGCGCGGACCCTTTCACAGGACGTTCAAGCGGCTCCGCGTATTTCAACGGAGGTCGGGCGATGACTTGGACGACACAGCTGTCTACGTCGTCAGGCTGGCAATCCTGCACGGAAAATCCGGCTGCTGGCGAGCCCTCGCCAAGGCAGCGACCGTGCCGCCTTGCTCGCCGGTTGCATCGTTTCGTCCCCCTTTATCGCTGAGTTGGTTGTGCCAACGAATCAGATTACACGCTGAAGGAGGACGCATGAAACGAAAAGCACGCCGCAGGACAATTGCTCTCGCCCAGTGTGTAATGGCCAGCGTCATACTCGTCTCCACCAAGCACATTCGGGCGGATGGCGACGAGCACCAGGGCAAGTGGACCCCTCTTGCCAATCTCGCGCCACATCCAGCCGGGACCATGATCCTTCTAACCGACGGAACGATTATGGCGTTCGGAGGTGGCTCCGGGAACGGCCCTATAGACCATTGGATGCGGCTGACGCCAGATGCGCATGGCAGCTACGTGAATGGCACCTGGACGAACCTGGCATCCATGAACCTGGGACGTCTGTACTTTGCATCGAACATGCTGACGAGTGGAAAGGTCTGGGTGTTGGGTGGGGAATACTGCGGGCCCGTCGTTCACGTTTGCTTGACAAATCTCGGCGAGATGTTCGATCCGGTCGCGAATACCTGGAGTCCGATCGCACACCATCCAGAAGCACGGTTCGGTGATGATCCCTCGATGCTGTTGCCGGGCGGAAAGATTCTGGCGGGTTCGATATCCTCCCGGAACACGTGGCTGTACGATATCGCCACGGACACCTGGGCGGCGGCTCCCCTCCCCAAACACTACAACGATCGGAGCGATGAAGAAGGCTGGGCGAAGCTGAAGGACGGCACCGTTGTGACCTACGACATCTTCCAGAGCGTCGGCACGGGGCAAGGGTATGCAGAACGGTTCACTCCGGGGACGAATACGTGGTCCGGCATCAGCCCCGCCGACGGCACGGCGAACGGCAGCCTGGCCGTCCTGAGCAGCAGGGCGGTCGGCTTCGAATTGGGTCCGGTCATCCGGAGCTCCAGAGACGGCCGACTCTTCGTCATCGGTGCGAACAGCCATACTGCGCTTTACACTCCGTCGACGAATACCTGGGCTCCGGGCCCGGATATCGTCGGTCTCCTCAACGGAGCACCGGCATTCTTTGGCGCCGACGATGCGCCGGCTGCCGAGCTGCCGAACGGTGACATCATCTTCGCCGCCGATGCCGGTCCCACGCTGGGCGTGTTCAAGGCGCCGACGGAATTCTTCGTCTTCAATCCGAAGATAGACACGATCTCGCTCCTTTCACCGGCTCCGCCCGACCCGGGCCTGCCGCACAACCCGTCGTTCATCTACCGCCTGCTCATGCTGCCGAACGGTCAATTGCTGATGACGAATTCGTCGAACCAACTTTACGTTTTCACGCCGGGCGAAGATGACCATCCGATCGACCGGCCGGAGATCAGGCAGGTCACCTACGACGGCGGTGGCGTCTATACGCTCACGGGTAGGGATCTGAACGGCCAGTCGGCGGGGTCAGCATACGGCGACGACGTCGAGAGCGACGAGAATTATCCGATCGTCCGGTTGAGAACAAGCGATGACGACGACAACCCAAAGGTGATCTACGGCCGAACGACGAACTGGAGTAATGTCGGCGTTGATCCTGGGCTCGAGACGGTGAAGTTCACGCTGCCGGTGAACGCCGGCAACTTCGACTTGCTCGTGAGCGGTGCAGGGATCTCATCGGAGCCAGTCAAATTCAACGTTGAGGTGTGCAGAGAAGGTCCACCGCATCCTTGCCTTCATCATGACGACGATCAATGAGAGCCGTGGGTGGGCATTCGCGAAACTGCACGGGGCCGATGCTGACGCTGGTCGCATTCGGCTCCTGCAGCGCATCGATCGCGCAATAAGACCGGCCACTGGCGGCTAAGTGCAGAGACCGGTCGCGCCTGGTGGATGAGTGGATGCTGGTAACTGCGGGTCTCAGGACCGAGATCGAGGTGTCATCCCGCAGACCTCCTTCCCCGCCAGAAATTCCGTAGGCCTTGGCTGCGGTTCAGCAAGGCTACTTCCCGCTGATACCGTCGTGCACATGTGTGGCCGATCCTGATCGCCCTCTTCGGCACGATTTGCACCTGTTGTCCCTACCGAGAATCTGGTACTGCTGCCGATGCCAGGTCAGAGGGTATCAGGACACGATCGTGCCGATCTCCTGCAGCACTCGCCGCCTGGCTGCGGCGTGTCAGTCGAATTCCTGGAGACGACGAGCTCAAGCCCTGTTCGTTCAATATTTTGCGTGTTGGTGATTGATGCGGCTTGTTGCCGCCTTTTGCCCGGTGTTGTGTCCGTCGAACGGTACGAAAACTACGCAGCAGACGTCGCATCATCCACCCACGGAACACCAGGGTCGACGTCAAGGAGACCACGGAACAACTGTTCATCAGACCGTCGGTCGAAGAATGGGGACACTGGGCCCACGGATCCGACGCGAAAATCTGCCGATGCACTCAGATACCCGGAAATCGCCGCGAACGGAGTATTTGTGGACTACACCCGACCCGTGGTTTTGTGCGGCGTAAATCCGGACGCTCATCGGAAAAATCGAAACGTCTGACGGTGTTGTAACTTACTTTTTCAAACCAAACGCATAGAGCTTCCCGTCCCACGAAACAGCGTAGACGGTTCCTCCGGCAACAACCGGATTGACGAAATGATTGAAGCTGTCGAGCTCGGCCGAGAACAGCTCCCTGCCGGTTTCAGCGTCGAAGGCATACAGAAAGGCATTGGTCCCTGGCGACACCGGCCCGGCGGCCACCGCTCGCCCCGGACCCGCCGCACGCGCACCGCCATTAGCCGCGCCTGCTGCGGCACCGCCAGCATCCGTAGCGCGCCCATCAGCCGTGCCGCGCCCCCCGGCTGCGGCACCCGCGCTGCCGCCACGGTTCCCGCCCCTGCCCGCGCCGCGGCCGGCGCCGGCCGCGCGCGTCTGGGTCGAATCCTTGCCTGATTGAAAGGTATACACAACGCCGTTGGCAACGACCGGAACATCGGGTGCGTGAAGCTCTCGCGATCGCCATATCGGGATCAGCGTTGGTTTCGACGTTGCTGCGTCCAGGCGAACCTCGAAGGCCATCAGGCTGCCATCGTTTCCAGGGCCATAGGTGTACTTGAATGGCGGCGCGCTCTTACCGACCGGCCCGAGCATCGACATCGCCAGATATCGTCTGCCCTGAGAATCCTCCCAGGTGGCCATCGCTCCCCAGACTCCACGATCGTGAAGCAGCGCCTCGTCGTTGCCCCAGCGGGGAGACCTGAACAACGGCATGCGGTGACTGGGACCACCCAGACCATCCGCGTCCAACAGAGAAATGACAGACTCCTTGCCAACCGATGCCACGAGGTTCTTGTTCTGGAACGGGAACACGACGGCGCTGGCCGAAGCCAGGTCCAGATCGGCGCTGTTGAGATACTCGACGTTCTCCGCGGTGAAGGAATCGACCACACGCAGATCTTTGAACGTGAGCGCCATCACGGAGTTGCCCCACTTTCCGGCGGCGGGATCATACGGACCGTCCGCAGTCTGGGCGTAGATGTATTTCGGTCCTTTCACGAGGCCGCCGCGCCCCCACGCTCCTGACGTGGTTCCTGGCCCGCTGTAGAACTCCTGTCTGCGTCCCGTCTTCAGATCGAATGCCGTGAAGTGGCTCAGGATGCTGAAGCAGCCGCGAGCTGTGGGTGAATAGATGACACCGTCGATCAGGTTCAGGCTCCAGTTTCGCGCGAAAGGATTCGTAAAATCAGCCGCCGTCATGCGGTCCTCGCCATTCACGATGTCGAGCCCTCGCAGTTTACCGTCGCTCGTTGATACATAGATGACGCCGGCGTCTTTGTCGATGACCGGTGTGGCGTTCTGCGTGCCGGGACACCGATAATCCGGCGTGACAGGTCTGCCGGACAGAACATCCTGCGGAGTACCGGTGTGCGGGAACGGCCGCTGCCAGTTGATCGAACCTGTCTGGGCATCCACGGCGTAAACGGTGTTGTCGCTCCCCACGACAAATACTCGTGTCGCCGGACCCTGCGGGGTGTCCACCGTCGCGACCAGAGGAGCCGTCAACGTTGAAAGAACGACCTCCCGCGGAGTAGTCGGTATCTGTGTTTTCCACTTGAGCGCCAGCTGTCCGACGTTGTCTTTATTGAGGATGGTCTCGCCTCTGTTCCACGCCGTGCGTTCCTGGTCGTAACCCCATGTCAACCAGTCACTTGTAGCCGCATGCGCGGCCGATGTCGTGGCCGCGGCCTGCGGAGCGGCAGTGCTCTGGGGGCCGGCGGCGAAGTTGTTCGCCGGAGCGATCCAGAGGACGCCGAGAATGCCGAGAACTGTCGTCAGCACGTTCGAGATCGATCGACGTTCATGCACGGCTACGTTCCTTATCTGACAATTGTCTCCCAGAAAACATCAACGTGTCGTTTTCCTGAGCCTCTGTTTTGTGTCGCGTGTCGTGCGAAAACTCGATCCACGCACCTGCGCGCCCTCGCGGCCGTAAAACCTCAGCAGACCCGCTGAGGCGCTCATGGCACGTGATCGGGCCAGTGCCGATCACGTTGTCCAGAAGCCGACGCTGATCGTCAGTGTTGCGGAGGCGTCGCGATCCCAGGGTTGCACGGAGGACGCGGTTCTCCTCGAGCAGCAGCCAACGACCGCCTGCTGCTGTCGGTTGACCCAACCCGAGAACAGCAGGACGAAGAAGGCAAGCGGCGCAGGCAACGGATCCATACACAAAGTGGATCGTGCCCGAGGAGCTGCGCCGGATCAAGGATTCGATGTCGTGACGGCCATTGGGCCCAGTTTCCTGAGGCGTGAGCCCTCCTCAGATGGCGTCACTCGGGTGTTTTGGCTTCGGCGGGGTTTTCGCACCGGACGGCCGCGAACGACTTGTCGATGTGATGGAACTCGACGGCCGGCGTCATCCCTTGAACCGGTTCGATGCGCGGCCGGTCGCGCCCGGACGGCAAACGAAGAGTCCGCCGGCGAGCGGCTGTTCGGCCCGCTCGCGATCGGACAGCTCGATGGCCGCCGTGGTGATGAAGAGATCGCAGAGGTCGGCTCCGCCGAAGGCGCACGACGTCGGACACGACGCCGGAACGCGGACGATCGCATCGTGCACCCCGTCCGGCGTGTAGCGGTGAATCGCACCGCCACGCCACAGCGCCACCCAGACACACCCGTCGGCGTCGAGCGTCAGGCCGTCGGGGATGCCGCAGTCATCCGGAATGCGCACGAACGCGCGCCGGTTGGAAATCGCGCCGCTCGCGAGGTCGTAGTCGAACAGGTCGACGCGCCGTGTGGGACTGTCGATGTAGTACATCGAGCGCGCGTCGCCGCTCCAGTCGAGACCGTTCGAAATCGTCACGCCTGGCACCATCAGGTGCACTTGCCCACCGGGATCTAGCCGGTACAAGGCGCTGGCGCCTGGCGTCTCGTCGAGCGCCATGGTCCCGGCCCAGAACCGGCCGGCCGGATCACACTTGCCGTCGTTCATGCGCTGCAGCGGCCGGTCCGCCTCGACCCCGGCGATCGCCGACACCGTTGCGCTCGAAGGGTTGAGCCGCGCGAAGCCGTCGCGCGCCGCGAGGATCAGATCGCCGCGGTCACCCAGCGCGACAGCGCCGACGCTGCCGACCGCACTGCCGACTTCGTGCGTGCGGAGCGCCTTCGTCGCCGGATCGAAGCGATGCACGCGCCCCGCCATGATGTCGACGAAGTAAAGGCACGCGTCACGGGGATCCCACACCGGTCCCTCGAGGAGATCCGCGCGTGCGTCGAGCGCGAGCGCCGCGTCAATCGCCTTCACCGGTGCGTCTTTCCCACCCGGCTTCGAAGAGCTTGATGCGCCCGCCGGTCGGCGGATGCTTCCGACACGCACCGTGATCGAGTTTCAGGCCGAGGCCTGGACGATCTGGCACGGCGAAGCAGCCGTCGGACGGGTCGACGCGTGGCGGGCAATCGACGAGCTCGTGCACCCACGGGTCCGCGAAGTCATTGAAGTGCTCGAGGATCTTGTAGTTCGGCGTCGCGACGGCGAAGTGGACATTCGCCATCGTGCCGATGGGGCCGCAGACGTTGTGCGGCGCCATCAGGAGCGAGTACGCGTCTGCCCAGCCGGCCAACCGCTTCATTGCCAGGAACCCGCCGTAGTGTGTGAGGTCGACCTGTACGACGTCGACGAGCCCGCGCTCGATGAACGGGCGGATGTCTTCGGTCGAGTGCGCGCGCTCGCCCGTCGCGATCGGCAGCGTGGTTCCCATGCGGACGCGGGCCGTCGCCTCGGCGTTCTCTGGCGGCACCGGCTCCTCGATCCATTCGGGGCCGTAGGGCTCGAGGAGCCTGGCGATGCGAATGGCGGACGCCGCCGTGAAGCGGCCGTGCATCTCGACGAGGATCTGGACGTCGGGCCCGACCGCGTCCCGCACGGCGGCGACGATCGCGACCGCGCACCTTCGTCCCGCCGAATCGAGCTCTGCGCTCGCGTGACCGAAGGGATCCAGCTTGAGCGCGCGGTAACCGCGGGCGAGAACGGTCTTCGCGAGCGCGGCGATGCGCTGCGGATCGCGATCGCTCTGGTACCAGCCGTTCGCGTAGGCCGGAATACGATCGCGGCAGCGTCCGCCGAGCAGCTTCCAGACCGGCACGCCGAGCGATTGCCCCACGAG
>JBPYEE010000350.1:0-9441 GCA_051985095.1 Vicinamibacterales bacterium
GCCGTACATGGAGGCCTTCGGCAGACGGCATCCGACCCTCGTCGGATCTTTGCAGCGGATCGAGGATGCCGTTGCCCGGTGGCCGATCGTTCGGGCGTGCGGCGATCACTTTCTGGTCGTGATGCAGAAGCCGGAGTGAGGCGAGCTGGGTTCGATGTGGATGCCGACGTTCGCGTGCCCCGATTGCCGGATGCCGCTGAAGGGAGTCGTGTGCTTTCAGTGTCGACGCGCGTTCGAGGAGCGCAACGGCATCTGGCGGTTCCTGATGGCGCCCGAACACGCCACCCTGACCGCATTCCTGCGGCAATATCGCGAGGTGCGCGCACGCGATGGGCACCGGCGATCATCGCCCGACTTCTACCGGCAGCTGCCGTCGGTCGCGGCGCACGACCCGCAGGCGCATGAGTGGCAGATGCGTCGCGAGTCGTACCGGACGCTGTTGCGGCAGGTCTTGGCCGCCGCGCCGCCGGCGCTGCGCGTGCTCGACCTCGGTGCCGGCAGTGGATGGCTGTCGCATCGCCTGGCGGAACTCGGCCACCTGTCGGTGGCGGTCGACGTGCTCGACGACGACGTCGACGGGCTGGGGGCGGCGCGCCACTACCCGATACGGTTTGTGTTGGTGCAGGCTGATTTCAGCCAGCTCCCGTTTGCGCCGCGCCAGTTCGACCTCGTGGTGTTCAATGCGTCGCTCCACTACGCGCCCGACGCCGCCGACGCGCTGGCCCACGCCCGAGCGATGCTGGTCGATGGCGGCGTACTGGCGGTCATGGATTCGCCGATGTTTCGCGGCGAGGCGGACGGTCACCGGATGGTCGCGGCGATGCGCGATCGCTGGCGCTCCGCCTGTGGCCTCGCATCGGTCGTGCAGCCGGGAGCCGGATACGTCACCTTCGACGCGCTCGATCGCGCCGCCGCCGCGCTCGATCTTCAGTCGACGTTTGTGCCCTCCCGCGGCTCGCTCGGCTGGCGCGCTCGACGACAGGTCGCTCGGTTTCGCCTCCGGCGTGCGCCGGCGGCGTTTGGCGTATGGGTCGCGCGATGATCGTGCTCTATAACCCGCTCTCGACGACGCCGGGGAAGCAGCCGTTGCCGCTGTCGCTGATGGCGCTGGCGTCAGTACTCGAACCGCGTCACCGCTGGGCGCTCGTCGACGGCAACGTCGTTGACGACCCGGCGACCGAGATCCTGGCGCGTCTCGACGCCGCCGGGCATGCGCCGGCGCTGCTCGCTGTGACGGTGATGCCCGGACCGCAGCTGACGCAGGCGGTCGCCGTCTGTGCGCGCGTCAAGGCCGTCCGGCCGCTCGTGCCGATCGTCTGGGGCGGCTATTTTCCGACGCAGCACACCGAGACGGTCTTGCAGTCGACGTTCGTCGACTTCGTCATCCGGTCGCAGGGTGAGGGGCCGCTCGTCGACCTGGTCGAGGCGCTTCGCAACGGGACGTCGCTCGCGTCGGTGAGCGGCCTGTCCTGGAAAGCCGGCAGCCACATCATCCACAATCCCACGAGCGCGCTCACCCCGCTCGACGATCTGCCCGACCTCCCGTACCACCGCGTCGACATGTCGAAGTACCTGCACCGGAACTATCTCGGCCGCCGCACCGTTGCGCACAACTCGTCGTTCGGCTGTCCGTTCGCGTGCAGTTTCTGCGCGGTTGTCGCCATGTCCAATCGCCGCTGGGTCGCGCAGTCGCCGGCGACGATGGAGCGCGTGTTGCGCCACCTGGTGGGCACCTACGGCGTCGACGCCGTGCAGATGCACGACATGGACTTCTTCATTTCCGAAGCGCGTACGGCGGAATTCTGCGAACGTATCGCCGATCTCGGGCTGCGCTGGTGGGCGCTCGGACGCGTCGACATCCTCATGCAGTACAGCGAGGCGACGTGGCAGAAAATGGCGCGCGCCGGATTGACGATGATCTTCTCCGGCGCGGAGTCGGCGAGCGACGCGAGCCTGACGGCGATGAACAAGGGGGGCAAGTCATCCGCCCAGGCGACGCGGGAGTTGGCTGCGCGGAGCCGGCGCTTCGGGATCGTTCCCGAGTTCTCGTTCGTGCTCGGCGCGCCTCCCGATCCGGAGCAGGACGTCGAGCGCACCTTCACCTTCATCCGCGATTTGAAGCGCATCAATCCGTCGACCGAGGTCGTGCTCTACACGTATACGCCCGTGCCGCTGGACGGAACGCTGTATACGGCGGCGCAACACGCCGGCTTCCGGTTCCCCCGGACGCTCGAAGAGTGGGCGTCGCCGGAGTGGCAGCGGCTGTCAATGCGCCGCGGCGATGGGATTCCGTGGCTCGATGATACGATCCGGCGCCGTGTCCGTAACTTCGAGCGCGTGATCAATGCATACTACCCGACTGTCACCGATCAGCGGCTGACCGGAATGAAACGTCTCTTGCTGAAGGCGGCGAGCGCATGGCGATACACGCTGCAGTGGTATGGCGCGCCGTACGAACTACGGCTGCTCCACCGGCTGATGCAGTACCAGCGTCCGGAGACGACAGGCTTTTGAACGCCGTTCGCACTTACAACCTCTGGTCGGATACCTATCCACCCATCGCGCACAATCCGGTCATGCGCGCCGAGCAGGTCATCGTCGAGGCCATGCTCCGGAGGCTGCGCCCTCGCCGTGCGCTCGATGTTGGAACCGGCTCGGGGCGGTACGTGCCGATCCTCAAGGCGACGGGCGCCTCGGTCACCGGCGTCGACTTCTCATGGGGCATGCTCTCGAAGGGCCGCGGTCGCCGTGTGTGCGGCGACGCACGCCAGTTGCCGTTCCGCAGCGGGTCGTTCGACCTGGCGAACGCGTCGCTGATGGTGGGGGACATCGCGGACCTCGCCCCGTGGGCCGTTGAGATCGCGCGCGTGCTCGAGGCGGGTGGGCACCTGGTCTACTCAGACTTCCATCCCACGTGGGCCGAACACGGCTGGCGCAGAACGTTTACCGCCGCCGATGGCGCCACCCACGAAATGGCCATCGAAACGCACACCATCGAGCAGCATCTCGATGCACTCGAGGGGGCCGGCTTTCGTGTGCAATCGATGCGCGCGCCGCGGTTGTACGCCGAACGCAGCCCGGCCGTCGCCGCGTTCCGGCGGGAGTGGGGCGATCCCCCGGTCGTGGTGGTGCTTCACGCCGTGAAGCAGCCGTGATCTGGCGGCGCGCGGTCGCCCTGGTCAATGCGCGCGTCGTGACGCCGGAAGGCGTGGCCAGCGCCGTTCGCTTTACCTCGCGCATCCTGTCGGTGGGCATCAGGCCGGAGCCGGGCGATCTGGTGGTTGATGCCCGCGACGGGTTCGTGCTGCCAGGCCTGGTCAACGCGCACGATCACCTCGAGCTGAATCACTACGGCCGGCTGAAGTTCCGCGAGCAGTACGGCAACGCGTCCGAGTGGATCGCCGAGATGCGACCGCGGCTGACAGCCGACCCGGCGATTCGCACCGGACGCGGGCGGCCGCTCGGGGATCGACTCTTCGCGGGCGCGTTGAAGAACCTGTTGAGCGGCGTCACGACGGTCGCG
Source organism: Vicinamibacterales bacterium (assembly GCA_051985095.1). GTDB lineage: Bacteria > Acidobacteriota > Vicinamibacteria > Vicinamibacterales > CAVVIG01 > Gp6-AA45. The sequence goes on from JBPYEE010000350.1 coordinate 3,524, forward strand.
CACCACAATCCCTTCTATCGCGACCTGCGGCGGCAGATGCCGATTCGCGTCCTCCATCGGTACGGCTGGGCTCATTCCTTCGTTCTGCAGGACCGTCCGGCGGGCGCGCGCGGCGAATCGGGTGGAGACATCCAGGATCGCTTCCGCGCGACGCCCACTGACGTGCCTTTCTTCGTCCACGTCGCCGAGGGGACCGATGACGCGGCGGGCAGCGAGCTGACGCGGTTGCACCAGATGGGCTGCCTCGCGTCGAATACGGTCCTCGTTCACGCGGTCGGCGTCGGCCAGGACGGCTGGCAGCGAATCGCGCATGCCGGCGCGCGGGTCGTCTGGTGTCCTGCTTCGAATCTGTTCCTCTTCGGTCGAACCGTGGATTACATGGCGGTGCGCCACCGGCACCCGACCATCACCGTGGCGCTCGGCACCGATTCACGCCTGACCGGTTCACGTGATTTGCTCGAGGAATTGCGCCTTGCGCGGGCGGTGTCGAACATGCCGGGCGCTGACTTGTTGGCGATGGTGACCGCAACCGCGGCGGACGTGATCGGGCAGTCGCAGCTCGGTCGAATTCGGACCGGCGCGCCGGCGGACCTGGTCGTCGTGCCGCCTGCGGCGGAGGAGCCGATCGAGGCACTGCTGTCCGGCGCGCGTCGAGTTCTCGACCTGGTGGTCGTCGGCGGCCGTCCGATGCTTGCCAGTCCGGCGATGGGGGGCATCTTCAACGCGCAGCGAACGGCGCCATCCCGGATCGAGGTCGACGGCGCCGCCAAACTCGCGGATCGCGCACTGGCTACGCGCATGGCGGCCTGTTCGATCGCTGAGCCCGGAGTCAACGCCGCATGAAACCGCTCGCGCGCATCGCGCGCCTCAGTGCGGCGCTGCTGGCCTCGAACCTGACTCGGGGGGCGATTGCGTTCGCCCTGTCGCTCGTCGTTGGCCGCCTGGTGGGGGTCGAGCGATTCGGCCGATGGATCCTCTGCAGCACCTGGGCGTCAACGCTGACCGTGGTCGTGGACCTGGGATTCGGCTTGCTCCTGCCGCGGGACGGCGCCGAGAGCGGCGCTCCCCGGGGCCGGCTCTGCGGGACGGCTCTTGTCGCACGCTTGCTGGCCGCCATCCCCGCGGCATTCGTCATGACGATCGTCGCCGGACACGTGTCGTCCGATCCCGAAACCGTCTCCGGCCTCCGGATCGCCGGTCTCCTCGGCGTCAGCGGCGCCGCCTATGGCTGCTTTGGGTCGACGTTTCGATCGCAGCCGCGATGGGTGCCGGCCGTGTTGATCGTGGAAACAACCTGGGCGGTTGCTCAGCTTGCCGCCTCGTGGGCCCTGCTGCGCGTCGTGGCACCATCGGGCGCCATCGTCGCCCTGCTGGCGGTGGCCGTCGCGGCGCAGCTCGGACAGATGGTATCGGCGGTGATCCTGTGGCGATTCGCATTTGCCGATGACGCGATCCGCGTCCCGCAGTGGCCGGAGCTCGTCAGGACGGTGGCGCGAGCGTTGCCGTTTGCTGCCTCGGGCCTTCTCGCGAACCTCCACACGCGGGTGGCGCCGCTGATGCTGGGCTATCTGTCTACAGACATGGCGCTCGGATCGTTTGCGGCCGCTGCCCGCTTTGCGACGACGGCCAAGCTCGTGCCTGGCGCGATCTTCGCCGGCGCGTTGCCGGTCCTCTCGCGCGAATATGCCGAGGATGCTCTGGCGGGACGCGCCGCGTACCTCGCGTTTCACCGGTGGACGCTCGCGCTGGCGATCGTGATGGCGCTGCCGTGCCTCATGATGCCATCGCTGCTGCTGCGCCTCGTCTACGGGAGCGCGTTTGTCGGCGCGGCGCCGGCCCTCGTGTGGATCGGTCTCGGGCTCGTTCCGAACCTGGCCAACTCGGCGAAGAAGATTTTCCTGTACGCCGCCGGAGCCGAACGCCTCGTGGTGGCCTGGAGTGCGGTGTCGCTCGCCGTGCAGGTTGCGGCCGGCTGGGGGTTGATTGCGCGGTTCGGCAGCGGCGGTGCCGCGGCGAGCCTCGCCCTCGGCGAGCTGATCATCTGGTGGCCGCTTGCTGATACAGTTCGTCGAATCGCGCCGCCGTCCAGTCGGCGTCGTGCGCGAGCGTCCACGCCCGTGCCGCCGCCGCCAGCCGTGCGCGACGCGCTGGATCCTGCAGCAGCGCCATGATCGCGTCGGCGAGCGCCGAGGCGTCGCGTACGGCGACCGCCGCAGCACGGTCGGGTGCCCAGTCGGCCACATAGCCCACGCGAGTCCCAACCGTCGGCAGGCCGGTCGCCGCCGCCTCGAGGACGGTGACCCCGGCGGCCTCGTGGCGTGACGACACGATGTGGAGATGCGCGCGCGCGTAGAATGGCGCAAGGCGATCCGAGGGTTGAACTCCATGAAATGTCACGCGCGACAGCACGTCGAGCGTTGCGGCCTGCGCCTGCACCGCGCCGCGCATCGTGTCTTCGCCGACGACATCGAGCAGGACATCGACGTTTCGGTCGCGGAGGCACCGGAGGGCGCCGAGGAGCGTCGGATAGTCTTTCACCTGATTGAGCGTCGCCACACGCAGCAGCCGCCACGGCGGACCGTCCGCGCGGCGCGCGGGCGGAAAAAGGCGCACGTCGATCCCGATGGGCACGATTGCGAAACGGTCGCCGGCGAGAGCGGGCTGATCGGCCATGTATTCGGTCGAAACCGTGAGACGTGCCGCGCTCCGCATCGCCATGGCGAGCCGGCGCCGGTCGCGCCGGCGGCGCTGGAGTCCGTAGGCGATGTCGTCGATGGCGACGGGCTCGCCGCTGTCGAGCGTCAGCACCAGCGGCACGCCGAGACGCCTGGCGATGGGCGCGCAAACGGTACCGGGGATGCCCATGTACGCATGCAGCACCGCGAAGGGCCCGACGCGTTCGATTGCCCGCGCCAGGCGCGCGCGCGTGCGCCAGCGCCTGAGCACCGGCAGCCCCTCGACCCGCCCGATGTCATGAACGGTCGCGCCACGCAGCGGATACGAGCAGGGCTCGCGGTGATAGCGCAACGCGAAGACGTGCAGCTCGTGGCGGCGGGCGAGACGCTCGATCAGCCAGACCAGCGTCGGGGTGACGCGTTCGCGACCCGAACGGTCCACGCCGCCGGTGACGATCAGGCCGATCCGCACCCGATGAGAGTACAACGTGCTTAGACGGACCGCCCTCCTCGGCCTGGTCGCGATTATCGCCGTGGCCATGGTGCCGACGGCGCGACAGAGCGTGCTTCGTGCGGCCGGCGCGTCGCTCATCACCCACGATCCCCTTGCGCCGTCCGACGTGGGTGTCATTACCGAGTTCGGCGAGGGCGACGAGATCGAGGCCAGCGACCTGTACCACCAGCACCTGTTCTCGCGCGTGGTCGTCCTCGAGCCCGCGCCGACCGACGCCGACCGCGAATACATGCGCCGCGGCATCTATCGCGACGACCTCGTCGTCACGACGCTCAGGCAGCTCGGCGTCCCTGCGGAGGCGATCGTGACCGTCGAGGCCGGAGAAGGCGGCACGACTGACAGCACCCAGGCGCTCGCGGACTGGATCCGGGTGCATCCCGGCCGCGCGATCGTGATCGTCAGTCCGTCGCACGGGCGGCGGTTCCGGCGCGCGCTGCTGCGCGTCTGGCCCGATCATGCGCCGCCGCCGTCAGTGACCGCCCCGCGGCATACCTCGTTCCGGTCAGCCGACTGGTGGGAATCGCGCCGGACGTTGCGCGACGGGCTGTTCGAGTTGGAGAAGCTCGCGTTCGATTACCTGCAGCACCCGTGGTAGGGCGCCCGTCTCAGCCAGTGACCTCCGTCGCCATGATGCGGGCTGAAGAGGGCGCCGTTGCCGGGACCGAGCCCGGTGCGCGCGCCGCGGGGTCGGATCGCCGGGCGCACCCGGGAGGGGGCTGCGGATCCGAGGCCCAGCCGCAGCGCGGCCGCCGTCGAGAGGACCTCTCGCCGAGTCACGATCATTTCGCTATAGTACGCGGGCAATCTTTTGGAGGAGGAGACATGCGACGGATCATTCTGCAGGCTGTAGGCATTGCGCTGGCGCTCGCCCCGGCCGTAGGCCTCGCACAAATGAAGCCCACGGCGGCGACGTATATCACCGACGAGGAGGTCAAAGAAGTCAACGCGACGCCTGGCGTGGATCGCCAAATCCGCGTCGTCGACATCGGCAACGAGAACTTCGCGGTTGGCGTGATCCATCGCGGTGCAACCACCGGCGCGGCCCGGGGAGCCGGCGGCGGCGCTGCGGCCGGCGCGGGTCGGGCGGCGGGCGCCGCGGCCGGTCGGGGCGCAGGGGCCGCGCAGCAAGGCGAGCCCTGCGGTGAGAGTGGGGCGGCGCCGGTCGGATCGACCGGCGGCGGCATCTCGCACGATTCCCAGACCGAGGGTTACCTGATCATCTCGGGCGGCGGCACGCTCGTCACCGGCGGACACATCGTCAACGGACGCAAGACGCCGCCTGAGAGCCAGGTCACCAAGGAACTGAACGGCCCCTCGTGCAGCGGCGCGATTGCTGGCAGCGACGTCGTGAAGAAGGTCGTCAAGGTGGGGGACATCATCATCATCCCGGCGGGTGTGCCGCACGGGTGGACGGACATCACCGATCACGTGGACTACTTGAGTTTCCGGCCGTCAGCGCGCGTGCTGATGGCAGGCTACGTGAATCCGGCGATCAAGAAGTAGACACGCGATGGGGCGCGCACACGAGGGCGGTTCGCCCTCGTGCGGCGCACCCACGGCACGTCGTCCTCCGCGCGGAATCGACTTCGTTCCGGAACGCCGGACGTACCTGCGTCACACGTTTCGGGCCGACTTCCGCGCCGTCCGCATTGCCCGCGGCACCCACCCCCACGCCTTCGGCTATAAAGATGTCGCCGTTTGGCCCCGTGACGACGTCATTCGGCTCGGCGAGCGCTTCGGCCGGGTTAGGTCCGGCCGCCGCGGAGCGTGAAGTATTGGTCGACCGACTGGTATGGATTTGGCCGATCGTTGACCGGCTCGGTCGTCGGCTGCGCGAATGCAGCCACGACCACGAGCGCCGCGGCGATTCGCGCAACCAGACGATTCCTCCCGGCAGATCGGGACCCCGCCTAGTGGGTCCCGACGCGTTTCGTGTACTTCATCACACGCTTCGGCCCGACCTCGGCTCCGTAGATGTTGCCCTGCGCGTCGACGGCGACGCCCTCCGCCGCGCTGGTGCCGGTGAAGTCGGGCCGCATGCGCGTTTCAGGGTCCGGGATGAAGTATTTCACGGAGCCGTCCTTGGCGCTGCCAATGCGCATGCCGCGCTTCCATCCGTTGTGATTCTGCGAGACCGACTCGGATTCAGAATCGGCGCAGTACAGGTTGTCCTGCTTGTCGATGTACAGGCCGCTCGGGCGGCTGAACTGCCGCCACTCGGCGATGAACTTGGCATCCTGATCGAAGATCTGGATCCGGTTGTTGTTGCGATCGCCGACGAAGAGACGGCCCTTCGAATCCATCGCGAGGGTATGCGGCTGATCGAATTCGCCCGGACCCGTCCCGAGCTGGCCCCACCGCTTGATGATCGTCTTGCCGTCTTTCGCGAACTTCACGACTTCCGATTTGCCGGTTCCGTGGCCCTGCGACACGAAGATGTCGCCGTTAGGGGCGACCAGGACGTCGTTTGGCTGGAAGCAGCAGTCGGGCTCGAGCGCGCCCCCGACTTTGCCGATCGTCATCAGGAGCTTGCCGTCCGGGCTGAACTTGAAGATTTGGTGCCCCACCGTCGCCCCGGGGAGGGGACTCGCCAGACCGCGGCCCCCGCGGGCCGCCTGCGGGCCCGCAGCGGCGCCGGCACCGCCGCCGGCGGCGCGCCCTCCGCCGGCGCCGCGCGCCGGACGCGGCGCATTGTCCTGGTAGTCGGTCACCCAGACGTTGCCGTCCTT
>JBPYEE010000351.1:0-4303 GCA_051985095.1 Vicinamibacterales bacterium
CCGCGTCTGGCGCTTCTTCGGGAATGCCGTGGCCACTGTTGGTGACCACCACCTGACGTCCACGACGTGAACGCTCCGCAAAACGTCGTTGAAGGTCGACCCATCCTCGTCGTACCCGCGCGGCGACGGAATAGGGATTCCGGATCGGTCTGCCTTGCGTCAACACGATCAAAGGCATGTCGTCGAGCCCGCCGGCCGAGCGCACACGATCAGCCGTGGCACGCTCCGGACCCACCTTCGCGTCGACAAGCAACATGTTACGTTGACGTACGAGGCGTGCCAGAATGTCCCACTCGGCCGCGCTCCAATACTGGGGCGGCGGGCCCAGATCGGACGCCAGGAACCGCATCATTCCGAGCCGTCCAAGGTGTCCCTACCAGAAACATCATTCGCGCTTCTGGGGGGCTTTCGACGACATTCAGTAAGGTGTTCTGCCGCGCAGCTGCACTTTCCACGGGTTATGCCGTGCGGCATCCGTGGACGTGGCGCACACGACGAGCGCTCGACCTGTGGATCGGTCTGGCTGGTGACAGCGAGATCGATCGGTCAGGCAGCGCGGCGTTCGTAGTGGAGATGCAGGCCACCGACGTGAGGGACCTCAACGATCACGCCGCTGGCTGGCGATTGCGCGCATCGCGCGATCGGAGCATCTTAGTCCAGCGAGAGATGCGTGCGCCACTCCTGGTAATACGTGACGTACTGTTGCAACAGGCGTTGGAGGCCAGTCGCATTCCAGATGATCACGTGGTCGAGGCACTCTCGGCGCACGGAGCCGATAAATCGTTCAACCACGCCGTTTTGCCATGGCGACCGTGGTGCGGTGAGCACTTCGATGATATCCATCGCTCGCGCCGTAGTCCCGACTGCGGCGAATGCGAGGTCACGGTCGTGGATCAAGTAGCGCGGCGCCATGTCCCACGGAAACGCTTCGCGCAGTTGTTGCGCGGTCCAGGCGGCAGTCGGGTGCGATGTGACGGCGACGTGCACGACACGACGGCGATGGTGGGCAAGCATGACGAGGACGAACAACAGCCGACCGGTGGCGGTCGGCACCACGAAGAAATCCGCCGCCATGATCTGCTGGATGTGATTTCGCAGGAATGTCGGCCACGATTGGGACGGAGGCCGTCGAGGTCGCACCACGTATTTCGCGACGGTCGATTCACTGATCTCAATGCCGAGCTTTTGCAGCTCGCCATGAATGCGGGGAGCGCCCCATACCGGATTGGCCTGCGACATCGTCCGGATCAGAGCCCGAACATCGGCCGAAACAGACGGGCGACCGACGCGGTGTCGACTTTTCCAGGTCCAGAACCGTCGGAATGCGCGGCGGTGCCAGGCGATCACGGTGGCAGGCTTGACGATGACGACCGCTGATCGCCAATGCGACCACACCCGCGACAGGCATACCCAGAAGAGCCGGTCCGCTTGCGTCACGTGAATCCGCCGACCCCGGCATCGGTGGAGGACTTGGACCTGATGTCGCAGGGCTAGGATCTCGAACTGCAGCGCGGCTCGCGAGTGCACTGACAATCGCGCGGTTCGGAACAGTGAAATCAGGACGGATCGCATCGGTGGAAGCCTAATCGCGATCAGCTGGCAACACCAATCGTGACAACGAGGTCGGAATTTTCAGCAGGGACAGGCCCCTCCGAGCGGCCAAACGGAACGCGTTCAATCAGGTATCCAAGCCTCGCCAGACAGGTTCATTTCTGAAAATCGGTCGAATAGTTGAACATTACTCGGTCGTTTGAGCCGATCCCCACGTGGTTGCCGCGTATGTACACGGAGTCGGTGAGAGCAGAGTCCGACGCTTCGACCTGTGAGGTGTTCGATCTGGTCTCGCAAAAATAGCGGCCTTTTTCAGCGTGTCCTTTACCAGAAACTCCGTCGGCGTTCCTGAGGAGCCTTTGACAGCCTGTGGTCAGGATCTTTTGTCGCACGACGCCACACTCCGGAAACGTGAGGTAGTGAGCCCAGCAGACAGTCGGGGTGTCCAGCAGCCGGACGTCCAATCGCTTATTGGCGTGTAGATTGACGAGGCAGTCAGGAGGAGCTATGAGAAAGGTTCTCCTTTGCGTCTTCGCAGTGTCGCTTCCGCTCGCGGCACAGCAACGAATCGCGATGCCTTCCGCGTCCTCTGGAAAAGTCGATTACGAAAAGGACGTGAAGCCGCTCCTCGAACAAAACTGTTATTCCTGCCACGGCGAAACCGTGCAGCAATCGGGACTGCGTCTCGATTTACGCCAGAATGCCCTGCGCGGCGGCGATTATGGCCCCGTGATCCTTCCGGGCAAGAGCGCAGAGAGCAAGCTCATCAAGCGTCTCGTCGACGGAGATGGCGGGATGCAGATGCCGCCAACCGGTCCACTGTCGCCTGAAGACATCGGTGTTCTTCGCGCATGGATCGATCAGGGAGCCGAATTCCGCACCGCGATTGTCGAAGCGCCGCCGAAGCCAACCGATCCACGTGTCGCGGCCCTGGTGGCCGCAGTTCGCGTGCAAAGCGCCGACGCCGTTGCAAGACTGCTGGCGAGTGACTCGGACGCCGCGAAGGCGCGCGACGCCGCTGGTTCGACGCTGCTGCACCATGCCGCCGCCTTTGGCAGTATCGACACGATGAAGCTGCTACTCGACGCCGGCGCTGATGTGAATGCGGCGAACCGCCGCCGCTCGACGCCGCTCCACTGGTCGCTGCACGACGAGGCGAAGGTTCGCCTGCTGCTTTCGCGCGGCGCGGCGATCAACGCGAAGCAGGTCGAAGGACGGACACCGCTCTACATCGCCGCGTCGATGGGACAGGGCGCGTCGCTCGTCAAGCTGCTCCTCGAGAACGACGCCAACCCGGCGCTCACGACGGCGAACGGCATGACGCCGCTGATGGCGGCCTCTGCCCGCGGCGACGTCGAGGCGATGAACCGGCTCGTCGACAAGAACGCGGACGTGAATATGAGGAACGGCGCCGGCGAAACGGCGCTGATGTTCGCAGCGGCCAACGGATCATCTGCCGCCGTCAAGTTCCTGATCGACCACGGCGCCGACGCGAAGGCCACGTCGAAGCGCGGCGAGACCGCGCTCGGAAACGCGGGGACGTCTGGCGTCGAGGAGACTGTGCGGTTGCTCCTCGACCGGCACGCGGACATGAACTCCCGCAACATCCGCGGCTATTCGCCGCTGATGCTCGCCGCAAGCTCGGACACCGTACCGGCGGGCGCGGTCAAGCTGCTGCTCGCCGCCGGCGCGGACAAGACGTACGTCGGTGACTACAACGAGACGGCAATCGACTTCGCCACCAAGCGCGGCGACACGGAGGTTGCCCGCCTGCTCGGCGCCACGCCGAAGCCGACCGTCCTTTCACCGATCAGCGCCCGCACGTCGTTCGACGCGGTAGCCATCCCTGGAGCGGTCGAAAAAGCGATGGGGCTGCTCGAAAAGCAGAGCGGCAATTTCATCCGCACGGCCGGCTGCAACTCGTGCCATTCACAGGATCTGCCGTCGGCGGCAGCCGGATTCGCGAAAAGCCGCGGCCTCAGAGCGCCGGCGGAAATTCCTCAGCTGCCGCAATCGATGATGCCCGCGCCGGAGCGGCTAATCGATCTGGCGATCGTCTCGGCGCCGAGCACGTCCTGGGAGCTCGTCGATTTCGGTATGAACAACGTTCCGCCCGACGCTTACACCGACGCGGCGGTCCGTCTCGTTCGAATGATGCAGCGTCCCGACGGCAGCTGGTCGACGAACCAGAGCCGGCGTCCGCCGATGGCGTCGGGTGACTTCCAGGACGCGGCGGTCTGCATCTTCGCGGTCATGCACTACGGCCGTCCGGTGGACGCGGCAGCGAATGAAGCGGTAATCGCAAAAGCGGTCGGATGGCTCGAAACGGCCACGCCGCACACGATGCAGGATCGCGCCTTCCAGGTGATCGCGCTGGCGTGGGCCGGCCGCGTCGAGAGCGCGCAGAAGGCTTCGCGGGCGCTCGTCGATCTGCAGCGCGCCGACGGCGGCTGGAGTCAGTTTGCCGGCGTCGACACCGACGCATACGCGACGGGGCAGGCGGTCTACGCGCTCAGCGCCGCGGGCATCCCGCAGGACAACGCGACGTACCGGAAAGGAATCGCCTACCTGCTGAGGACGCAAGCCCAGGACGGCTCGTGGCACGTGAAAACGCGCTCGATCTGGCTGCAGCCGTATTTCGAAAGCGGATTCCCGTACGGGCGCGATCAGTTCATCTCGACGGCCGGCACTGCGTGGGCGTCGATGGCACTCGCCACGGTGGATATGCCGCGCGATACCACGTTGCAACGGT
>JBPYEE010000352.1:0-2018 GCA_051985095.1 Vicinamibacterales bacterium
TCGTTCACGTCCATCGCGCGTGCGGTCGCGCCGACAGCCGCAAACGCGAGATCGCGATCGCGGATCAAGTAGCGCGGCGCCTGGTCCCATGGGAAAGCTTCGCGGAGTTGTTGGGCCGTCCACGCCGCTGTTGGATGCGCCGTCACAGCGACGTGCACCACGCGCCGGCGATGATGGGCAAGCAGGACGAGAACAAACAACAACCGACCAGTCGCCGTCGGCACGACGAAGAAGTCCGCCGCCATGATCTGGTGCACGTGATTGGTCAAGAACGTGCGCCAGGATTGAGAAGGTGGACGTCGAGGCCGAACGAGGTATTTCGCGACGCTGGCCTCACTGACGTTGAAGCCGAGTTTCAGTAGCTCGCCGTGAATTCGTGGCGCGCCCCAGATCGGATTGGCATGCGACATCGTCCGGATCAGGGCGCGAAGGTCCGCGGGGACGCTCGGGCGACCGAGCCGGTGCCGACTTTTCCAGGTCCAAAAGAGCCGGAACGCGCGGCGATGCCAGGCGATAACGGTGTCGGGTTTGACGATGAACGATCGCCGATCGCCACTGGCGCCAGACCATCGACAGCCAAACCCACAACAGTCGGTCAGGTTGAGTCAGGTGGACTCGCCGGCGCCGGGATCGGTTGAGGACGCCGAGCTGGTGTCGCAAGGCCAGAATCTCGAGTTGGAGTGCGGCGTGAGAACGGAGCGACAGTCGCGCGGTTCGATGAAGCGAAATGAGGACGGCCAACATCGCGCGGAAGCGTATCCGCGAAACGCGGGCAACATCAATCGTTCCAAGCAGTACGGATTTTTCACGAAGCACAGCTCACGCGGGAGGAGTTCCATTAGGAGCCGTTGCCGCCCGGACTCGTACGCAGAGCACTCTGGAGCCAATGGCGACCGTTCGCGAAGCTGCGTTGCCCACCTGTAGCTGTTGCCCTCCGTCCAGGTGCCGATTTGACCACACCACTCGTCGACGTTAAGTGCGACACCGCAGCGCTCGTAGATCCGTCGATGTGATTCGAATTCGGGAGTCTCGCTATCGAAGATGATATCGAAGTCGAAGACCACGGCGGCTAATCGAGACACGAGCGATCAGACTGTTCTCGTTCGTCGATGTCTCGCGCGGACTGGACCGGACAGCAGTTCTATTTGTCCCGACGACCAGGAGCACCGATTCGTGATCCACGGTCGGGATACGATTTAACAGAGGGCATCGCGGCTACTGACGACGAGACATCGACAATGTCCATCACTTGGAGAGCTCGTCACCAAGACGTTTGAGTACGACGGTGGCCGAGAGGTCACGGTGTATTTCTCACCCGAGCCGCGCAAGGTAGTCGTGTTCGCCGGTGATGACTAGAAGTTGTCTCATAAATCGCCGGCATCGGACTGAGTCTCCGCGGCCTCGCGAACAGATCTATCTTAGGCGATCAATCGCGGGCGATCTGACGCAGTTGAGGCTGTTCACTTCCGGATGGCCGGCTGTCATTCGTTCAGGGCCAAGATGGCTCTTTATTCCTCGCGGAGCGTCTTGGCGGGGTCGATACGTGAAACTCACAGGACAGGTGTTGTAGCCAGGAGCGTGACAGCAGCGAGCGTCAGGACCACCGCCAGCATGGTGGGGATATCGTACACGCCTACACCAAAGAGAACACTACGGCTATGAACGCATCGTCGGCGAACTGAAATGCCTCGGGTTTGCGGTTTCAGCCCGGGGCGGGATGAGCTGGCGCGAGTCTCTCCGAACGCATCGGCAAAGCCTGCTCGCCGTTGACTTCTTCACCGTGGAGACGATGTGGCTCCAACGGGTCTACGTCCTGTTCTTCATCGAACTGGGCAGCCGACGCGTACATCTCGCGGGCTGCACGCCGACGCCGACCGCCGCATGGGTGACACAACAGTCGCGCCACGAAAGCGTGGGAGAGGAGGAACGTTCATGAGCGCGTGAAACCTCTCAATGGAATCCAGCTGGTGCAAATCCAGCCCGGTCAACGCCGTAGCGGGCAGGCCGGTAGCGAGTCT
>JBPYEE010000353.1:0-17886 GCA_051985095.1 Vicinamibacterales bacterium
ATCTCGATGACCGGTCCGGGTGGTAACGTTCGCAGGACGCGGTAGACCGCTTCGAGCGGCGGGACTTCATGCATCGGCCAGGGCGTCGCCAGTTCGGCCGCGGTTGCCGCCGCGATCAGCACCGCGACGATCGATGCGTACTTCGTTCGGGCCAACAATGTCGCGAGCGCCACGCCGCTGAGGACGCACAGCGCGAAAGTGACCAGGAGGCCCATTCGCGCCGGGGCGCGCATCCACGAGAAGACCGGCACGGCGTGATAGAGAACCGAGTAGAAGCCGGCGCGCGGTCCGAACGACGCCCACGCGGCGCTGACCGCGATCCCGCCGTACAGCCAGAACAACTCAGGTCGGCGCCGCGCCGCGATCCACGCGCCGCTTATCCCGGCCACTGTGGCGATAAGACCCGGAAACAACGAATCGCTGGGACGAGGCAAGTACGGCAGCAGCCGGGCGTGCGCGTACGAAGAACTGGCCAGGTAGGCGCTCCAATTCGCTGAAAACGAGGCGGCTGCCTGCAGCGTGCGTCCGAACCCGGCGCGCTCGATGCGCACGTAGGGCACGAACGCCGGCAGGACGATGGCGATCGCGACCAGGGCGCCGACCGTGAGCGAGAGCCAGAAACGACCGGCGGTCCAGAGCCGGCGCGAGACCACCATCACCGCGACGGCGAACGCCACCAGGAGGAGCGCAAAAATGCCGTAATAGCCGCAGAAGAGCGCCTGCAGGGCCATGATCCCGCCGAGTGCGCCGCCGCGAGCCAGCGTCGGCCGATCGACTAGGCGGTGGAACGCCAACATGACAAACGGCAGCCCACCGATCATCAGCAGTTGAATGTGGGCCGTCCGGGCGTACACGAACGGGCAGAATGCGAACGCGATCGCCGCCACGATCGCCGCGCGCGGGTCGCCGGTCAAATACCGAACCAGATAAAACATGCCGATGAAGCTGGCGATGAAGGCGACAAGGACCGCGAAATTGTGAGCCGCGTACGGATTGCCGGTCGCCCAGTAGACGGGCAGGGCGACGGCGCCTGCGCCCAGGTTGCTTTCGGAGTATGCCAGCGTCCCGCGATGCGGATAGAAGATGTTCGCGTCGAAGACGTGAAGCGGATCGACCACCAGAGTGCGTGCGACCCACGCCACGTTCCAGATTGAGAGCTGGCCGTCACCGTTGTCGACGCGACCCAGATGCCCCAGCTTGAAGGCGAGCGGATAGGTCAGCGCAATCGTCAGAATCGCGCCCGCCAGGGCAACGAGCAGGAATTCGCGGCGCCGCGTCATCGCGCCGCAGGCACCGCGGTGAATCGGATGCGGACGCCGAGGTTGCGTAGATCGTTCGAGCTGGGATCGAGGAGCCGCTGAGTGAATCCATCGCTCGACAGCGCGCTGAACAGGTACGCGAAGCTGCGGTAGTCGCGGACCCCCGATGCGCGCAGGTCGAAGGTGGATTCGTGGCCCGGCTTCATCGCCACACTCACCGGCGCCGCGCCCGCCGATACGGTAAAGGTCGTCCGGATCGGTGAGTACGCCGTGATCCTGAAATGATCGATCGGCCACTCACACCGCATCAGGATATCGGCCCGCCCATCGCCGGCGATCCAGAGCCACTCCTGCCCGTCCGGTCCGGGCGGCTCCGGGTTGTACGCATGCTCGTCGAGGAAGTACAGCAGCACGTCGTGAAACCACGAGTGGGCGCGCGCCCCCTCGAGCATGATCGGCAGATCGTTCGCCATGGTCACTTCGACCGGCAGCCGCCGCGCGAAGCCCCGCGCGGTGATGTCGTTCGGATGCTTCGCTGCGCCAAACGGGTCGACGAGCATCTTTGCCGTGAAGAGGGCGCCGCCGAGCCACGCGATCAGACCGGGCAGGGTTGACTGCAGCGGGGGCGTCAGAAAGAACACCGCGCCGTAGAGGCTCATGAAGTAGCGGTTGCCGGACGGTCCACCGCCGCCACTCCAGGTGAACGGAGCAAACACGAGGAGCGCGATCACCGCGCCCGCGACGGCGAGGAAGGTAAAGACCCGCCACGGCCGCGTGCGCTCCGCCGAGGTCAGCCACAGCACGACCGACAGCGCCCCCGGGAAGAAATAGGGGACGAACCCGAAATGACGCCCGACGACGAAGTACTCGAGATTCCGCGAAAGGCGACCGCCGAAATCGGTAAAGATGCCTTCGGTCACGTTCCCTTCGTCGGTGACCATGGCCAGACAGCGGGTCGACCACACGTTGTCGGATCCGCCTTCGAACGGAAAGTGAGCGACGCAGGTCTTGCGGTCGCCGCCCTGATAATTGAACTCGCCGGTGACCGCCGCATTGACCGTAAAGAGACCGCCGGCGACCAGCAGCGCGACGGCTCCGACCATCAGGCCGGTCTTCACCTGGCGCCGCCAGACGGCCCACAGCACGAGCGGCGCGACCAGGGGCGCGTGCGTCACCTTCGAGAAGGTCACAATGCCGAGCAACACCGCGGCCGCCACGTCCGTCCACGCGCCACGCAGCCATGCGGCGCGCCCTTCGGGCGCGACTTCCTTGTACAGCCACAGAAAATACGCGAAGACGACGAGCGAGAAATTGAACATCTCCGGCGTCAGCAACACCATGTACACCGGCACACAGGTCGCGCCGACGAATGCCAGCGTGTACAACAGCGCTGCGATCGGTCCGGATCGTGCGACCAGAAAGAGGTACCCACACACGCAGGCGCAGAACGCCAGCAGGACGTGGAAGACGAGCATGCCATTCAACCCGAACGCGCGCACAAACGGCGCGGCGGCGACGGAATAGACGAACGCTTTGCCGAAGTACAAGCGATCGGGACGCGGATCCGGCGTTCGGCCGAGGTGCACAAACGGCCAGCGCCCGCCAAGACGGACACGCATCTGCTTCCCGCGCTTGAGAAAGACGCCGTCCGGGCCCCACCGGTAGATGCCGGTGTAGCGCTCGAGATCTCGCCGCTCGTAGGTGAGATCGTGATCGTACGCCAGGCTCAGCGCCATCATCACGTACGTCGCTTCGTCGCTCTTGTTGCCCTGACCGGTTTTGACGACATCGATTGACAACGCGGCAGCGACGAGCACGATCAGCAGTACCGCCGCGGCGATCCTCGCCAGAAACACGCGCACATCATAGAATATTAGGCAGCGCTCTCCGAAACCGCTCGGGTACACATCGAGCGGTTCCACTTCCTTGCTCAATTCTGATAAGCGTTTGCCAGGACGGCGGTGCTGCTGGCGTGGGCGTCGAGCGCTCACTCCGCCCGTCGTCGACAAGGACATCGCGCGTGGCGCTCGCGCTGCTGCAGGAGTTGGGCCTCGACGTGCCCGCGCCGATTGTAAAAATGCCGTAGGTGCTGTTCTACTGCGGCGGCGCCGGCGCATACGTTCAGGACGGCACGATCCGTTCAACCGGCCGCACTCAAGTATGGCAACGACCAGGGTCGCGCGCTCGTTCTGAAGCAGCAGCGGACGCACCAGGCGCTCGCCGGCCGCACGAACGATCCAGCCGCGTAACGGTTCCAGCTGGGTCAGGGGCTTTTTCGTCTCTGGCGTCAACCTGGCGCGTTGGAGCCCGTGAGGGTAGACTCTGCCGCGTGGCGAAACGAGCGCGACTGAAGGCCGAAATCGACGTGACCGTGCCAGCGACGATTCTACTTCCCGACGACGAGCCAAGCGCGCCCCAGTTCGTCGACGTGGATATTTTGGCCATGAGCCGTGATCATCGCCGCCTTCGTGTCCGTCGACTCGACACTGGCGAGGTCATTCTTCACTGGTTGCAATACCGCTCGGTGTATCGACATCTGAGCAGCGCCGAGAAGACACGATTGCGGCAGCTCTGGAAAGCCGCAGCCGCCGCGAGCGTCGCCGCCCACCGATACGAGGACGAACGCGTTCATCATCCCGCTGCTATTGAGCAAGCGTTAGCGCATGCACGCGGAGCGACACACATCGCACGCGAATCTCAGCAGCACGCCAGGGAACCCGCCGCACAAGCGAAGCAGGGCCGACGCATCCGAGTCCGTGACTAGAGCCTCGGTCCTGCTTCACCAGCACCTGCCCGTCGGCAACCGAGCCCGTGTCCGTGCGTTGGAGCGGCCGCTGGTGAAGGGGGCAAGCGCCCGTTTACGGACCACCGAAGTGCAACGGCAGGCGCGTCATCGAGCCGCTGGCGCCTGAGACCATCGACGCATCGAGCGGAGCGACGCCAGTTCGAGACGGCGAACCGCAACGGCTACGCCGGCTCCGGCTGGTGTTCGCGAAGATTCTCGACGACCTGAGCAACTACCCCGACGACGCGCTCGTGGAGACCATCACGTCAGTGACCCGCATCTCGTTCCACTCGTTGCGACACACCGCCGCGTCACTCTGGCTCCTCGAGGGGGTGCTGGTGGAAATCGTGTCGAAGCGCCTGGGGCACACGAGCGCGAAGATGACGCTGGACACCTACCATCACGTCTTCGAGAAGGACCAGCAGGTGGTTGCCGACGTGACCGCGGCAGCCGTTTGATAGGGGGGCTGATGGATGCAGACTCGACACGAGAAGCTTCCAGACAACGCTCAACGCAGCTCGACGCTGCGACGGTTCCGCGGCGGCGTGCGGTTTCTCACAGGAAACGCGCTGAGGCGACTCTCGGCGTCGTTGGACGTCGCTCGACGCGGAACCGCTCGCGTGAATAGAATATTTGTCATCGATCCCCTATGACAGCAGGCATTCCCTTCGCCGAGCGTGGCGGCGCCCTGCGCGGCGTGCTCGATCTTGTGAGCGGCTGTTATCCGGCGTTCCTCTTCGGCGGTTCCATCGGCGACGAGTTGCCGGTGTTTCATCTCCATGAGGTCACGCGCGAGTGGCTGGAGCCGCGCCTGCAGTACCTTGCTGAAAACGGGTACCGCACCGTCGCGTGCGACGAGATTGCGCGCTACGTGATCGACGGCCTCCGGCCCGGCCCGAAGTCCGTTGCCCTGACGTTCGATGATGCGTGGGAGAGTGCGTACACGGTGGCGTTTCCGTTGCTCAAGCAGTACCGACTCTGTGCAGCGCTGTTCGCGATCCCGGCGCGCGTCGGCCAGCCGGGCTTCATCACGTGGCCGCAGCTGCGCGAGCTGTCGGCCAGCGGCGTGTTTGACGTCCAGTCGCACACGCGCACGCACGCCATGATCTTCGCGGATGCGGAGGTCGTCGGCTTCGTGACCCCGGATTTTGCGCGAGAGCCGCTGCTCAATCGCCCGCTGGAAGCTGACGCGCTCGGCACGCCGCTGTATCTGCGGCGATCGCGCATGTCCGATGCGCGCCGCTTTTATGCGGACGATCGCGCCGCGGCGCGCTGCCGCGAGCACGTCACGCAACACGGCGGCGCCGAGTTCTTCCGCATGCCCGGATGGCGGCAGCAGTTGCGGTCGACGCTCGGACGCGTGCAGGGGCGATTCGAGGCGGACGGCGACCGTCTGTCGGCCATCGAAGAGGAACTCGCCGGCGCCCGAGCCCTCCTGAACGACGAGCTGCGGACAAATACCGTCCGGCACGTGGCGCTTCCGTGGGGCATTTCCGGGGCGATCAGCCGTCGGGCGGTCGAAACCACGGGTCACGAGCTCGCCTTTGCCGAGCGTCCCTGGCGGCGTCGATCAGTGCGCGCCGGTGACGATCGATTTCACCTGATGCGGCTCAACGGCAAGTTCCTGACGTGCCTGCCGGGTCGCGGTCGCGAGACCTTCTTCGCGACCGTCCGATGATCCCCGGTGCCGTCGACGCGGACCGACCATCGGCGGTCTGGCCCGCCGATGTGGATGTCGCGATCGTGGCTCACAACAACCTGGCCGCGCTGCCGTACACGATCGGATCCCTGGTCGAGGCAGGATGCCCCGCCAGCCGAATGACGGTCGTCGACGTTGCGAGCACCGACGGCACCGGCGAGTGGCTGCGACGGGAGCATCCGACGATTCGTGTGCGCCGTCTCGATCACAACGCCGGCCCGAGTCCTGGCCGGAACGTGGGGATTACCGAAGCGTCGCGGCGCTTCGTGCTGCTGATGGACGCCGATGTTCGCGTCCGGCCCGACGCGACCCGGAAACTCCACGCGGCGATGGTTGCCGATCCGACGATCAAGGTCGGCAGCCCGATCGTTGTGCACGCCGACCGTCCGGACCTCATTCAATACGCCGGGGGCGCCCTGCACTACCTGTGTGAAGCCGTCAACCCGTGGCAGGATCGACGGCTGGCCGAGCGCGGCCTGGAACCGCAAGATATCGGCGCCGCACCGACCTGCGCGCTGCTTCTCGACCGGCAGGCGGCCGTCGAGGTCGGCCTTTTTGATGAGCGATACTTCATCGGCAAAGAGGACGGCGACTTCACGCACCGGATCAAGATGGCCGGGTACAAAATCTGGGAGCTGCCGGATGCGATCGTGCTTCACAGCAGCCGTCCCCGCAGTGCCTGGCTCTTTTATTACCAGATCCGGAACCGCTGGCACTTCATCCTGAAGAACTATCAGTGGCGTACGATTCTCGGCATCATGCCGCCGCTGCTCATTCACGAGCCTCTCCAGTGCGCCGTGCTCGTCGCAAAGGGCCACGGCGGCACCTATCTGCGCGCGCTCGGCGGACTGGTCGCGCTGCTGCCGTCACTGCCCCGTGATCGGGCGCTCGCCCGGCGCATCCGCCGCCGATCCGATTGCGAGCTGCTCGTCAGCGCTCCGATCGTCATTCGCGAGGATCTGCTCGGTACCGGACTGATTCGTCGCGCGAAAGCGCTGTACGAACGCGCGCTCGACGGCTACTGGCGCCTCCTCACACGGACGCTCCTCGCCCGATGAAGCCGCGGGTCCTTATCGTCTCGACCTACTACCATCCTGTGATCGGGGGCGTCGAACGCCACGCGCGGCAGCTCGCCGAGTCCCTGCGCGTCCGCGACTTTCCGGTCGAAATCGTCACGAAACGGGTCAGTCGCCGTCATCCGCCGCACGACTCGATCGACGGGGTGGCGGTGCGCCGGATTGGCCCGGTCGGCGACCGTCGACCCAGCGGCAAATGGATGATCGTTCCGACCCTGTGGTGGACGCTGCGCCGGCTGCGCGCGCGGTTCGACGTCATCGTCTGCGTCGATTACCGCGGCATTGGCGTGGCCGCCGTCGGCGCCGGCCTGCCGGTGATCGCGCAGGCGGAGGTCGCCGGTGTGCTCGCCGGGCCTGACGAGTCGTCAAGCTCCGGCTTGCCGCCCGAAGCGACGCTGACCCGCCTGCTGAAGGTGCCGGTCCGCGCGATCTACCGTCGGGCTACAGCGGTTGTGTGCATCGGCCGGGACCTCGAACGGGAAACGCTTCGGGCCGGCGTGCCGCGCGAGCGCGTGACGTATCTGCCGCACGGCGTCGACGTCGACCGTTTCCGGCCAGCCGACGCGTGCGAACGGGATCGTCTGCGGAGCGACATCGGATGGCCGCGCGTGCGGCCGATTGTCCTCTTCGTCGGCCGACTGAGCCGCG
Source organism: Vicinamibacterales bacterium (assembly GCA_051985095.1). GTDB lineage: Bacteria > Acidobacteriota > Vicinamibacteria > Vicinamibacterales > CAVVIG01 > Gp6-AA45. Next base: position 7,468 of record JBPYEE010000353.1, read on the forward strand.
AAAAAGGCGTCATGGATCTGCTCGAAGCCTGGCGGATCGCGAAACGGGGCGACGCCCTGCTCGTCCTGATTGGGCCGGACATGTCCGGTCATCCCTGGGACGCCGGTCTGCCGGGTCGCGCCTTCGTCGCCGCAAACGGCCTCGCCGAATCGGTGCGATTCGAGGGCGCCGCGACCGATCCGGCGCCGTTTTATCGTGCGGCAGACATCTTCGTGCAGCCGTCGCATTTCGAGGCGCTGGGCAACACGGCCATCGAAGCGATGGCCGCCGGCCTCCCCGTGATCGCCTCGGGTGTTGGCGGTCTCGGCGACTTCTGCTCGGACCGCGTCAACGCGCTTCTCCACGAGCCCCATTCCCCGCCATCAATCGCCTGCGCGATCGAGGAGCTGCTCAGGGACGCGCCGCTTCGGGCGCGGCTCGGTGCCGAGGCTCGCCAAACGGCGGTGGCGCGCTTCGAACTGCAGGCGCTTATGGACCGCTATGCGGCCCTCATCGAATCGGTCTCGACGCGCTGATGGTCCGGAACTTTTTCTATTCGGCCGTTTCCGCCGGCACCGCCGCCCTGCTGCTGCTGCTCTACATCGCGGCCGCGCGCTGGCTCGGGAGCGTGGACGAGCTCGGGAAATTTTCCTTCGCGCTGTTACTTGGCGGCGTCTTCGAAACCTTGATGGACTTCGGGCTGCACCAGGTGACGATCCGCGCGGTCGCCCGCGATCAATCGCGGGCGGCGGCACTCCTGCATCACGCGTTAGCCATCAAATTGATTTGGGCATCGGGCGCCCTGGCGATCCTCGTCGTCACCGCCAACGTGCTTCGGCCTCAGTGGGACGTCCGCCTCGCCTGTTACCTGATCGGCGGCTCCCTCGTATTCCGTTCGTACATGCTGACGATTCGCGGTGTCCTGCAGGGACTCGAGCACTTCGGCTGGGACGCGATCGTCGTGCTGGCGGACCGCCTGCTCCTGCTGCTGTGTGGCCTCGTCGCGCTGTGGATCGGCTCGGGTCTGCGCGGCCTCGCCACTGCGTTTGTGGTCGCGCGCGGCACGGCGCTCGTGATTGCGGCCGGCGTCACCGAGCTGCGCCTCGGCGGTGTCGGCTTCCGCTACGACCGAGACGTGTGGCGCGATCTGCACCGCATGGCGTTGCCGCTCGGATTCTTCCTCGTCGTGTTGAACCTCTATTCCTACGTCGATGGCGTCATGCTCGGCTCCATGCGCACCGACGCGGAGACGGGCCTGTACGCCGTCGCGTATCGCATCTACGAGGGGTTCACATACGGCGCGCTCGCACTCTCGGCCGTCCTGACGCCGCGGCTCTCGGCGCTTTTTGTCACCGATCGTCGCGGCCATCGACAGCTCGCCCTGGGTGGCGTCGTCGGCGCATCGGCGCTGGGCGCGGCTGTCGCGGCGGTGGCGTTTGCCGTCGCCACGCCACTGCTGGCCTTCTTGTTTGGCGGTGAGTACAGCGCCGCCACGCCGGCCTTTCGGATCCTGTGCGTCGGCCTGCCGGTCGTCTTCGCGATCTGGATCCTGCATGCGGTGGCGATTTCGGTCGATCGCGGAGGATTGTTGTTGCAGACTGGGCTCATCGGCCTCGCGGTCAACGTCGGCCTGAATCTGTACATGATCCCGCATTACGGACCTCGCGGCGCGGCGCTGGCGACCGTCGTTGGTGAGATCGTCAGCATGAGTGTCTTGATCGCCGGTCTGAGGAGGGCCGGCCGGTGACACGCACGAAATGGGCGCTATTCGTGCTGTTGTTTGCGTCGTACGCGTACTTCTATCAGGCGGGCGGCTGGAATCAGAACTCCCGGTTCGATCTCGTCCGCGCGATCACGAACGAACACACGCTGACCATCGATCCATTTCGCCTGTCGACGGGAGACAAGGCGTTGTTCAACGGGCACTATTATTCCGACAAAGCGCCCGGCCTCGCGTTTGCCGCCGTGCCGGTCGTGGCGCTCGTTCGCCCCTTCCTGCTCGCGGCGGGCGGCGATCCCGAAACCTATGGCGGGCTTGCGCTCCTGTCGTATCTCGCGACCGTCTTCACCGCAGGGCTGCTCACTGCCCTGGCTGGCGTCTCGCTCTATTCACTCTCCATCGAACTCGGCGCGAGCCGGACGGGCGCGCTCTTCGGCGCGATCGCGTTCGGGCTGGCCACACCGATTTGGACGCTTGCGACAATCTTCATCGGGCATGCCTTTGCGGCGGCGCTGCTCGTCTTCGCGTTTGCGGCCGCATGCCGAATCGGCGCCGATACTCCGCCGCATCGTCACGATGACATCCGGCAGGGTGCACTCGTCGGCTTCTGCGCCGGATGGGCGACGATCTCCGAATTTCCGGCCGGGGTCGCCGCCGTCCTGATCGCGCTGCTCGCCACGGCACGCGCCGCACGGCTCGAGCGGAGCCGCGCCATTCGCGTCGTTGGCACCATGACTGCGACGGCGCTCGCGTGTGCCTTGGTCCTGATGACGTACCAGTATGTGTGTTTCGGCTCGCCCTTTCACCTCGCCTACAGCAACGAAGAAATCGCGTACGTCGGGATGGAGCGGGGGTTCTACGGCGTCAGCTTGCCACGAATGATCCGGCTGCGACGGATCCTGTTCGGCGAGTATCGCGGATTGATTCCGATTGCGCCCGTCCTTGCCCTCGCGCCCGTGGGATGGCTCTTCATCAAACGACGCGGTGCGGCGATTGCCGCCTCGCTCATCGCGGTCTACTTCATCCTGCTGAATGCCAGCTACACCTACTGGGAAGGCGGTTGGTCGTACGGTCCGCGCCATGCGTCACCGGCGATTCCATTCCTGTGCCTGGGGCTGGCGGCGCTGTGGACCGTCGGTCCCCGCCCACTGCGGTGGGCGCTTGCCGCCCTCGCCGCGTACGGGATGGGGATCACCCTCGTCGCCGTGTCGACGATGCCGCTGCCGCCGAACAACATTCGCCGCCCGGTTGCCGAGCTGCTGTGGCCCGCGTTTCGCGACGGGGACCTGTCGCTCAACACACAAACGTTCGTGTCCGGCGGCGCCAACCCCGATTTCCTCGCCCACACGGAGCCGAAAGCGGCGTTCAACCTTGGCATGAAGATGGGTCTGGGGGGCCACGCCAGCCTGCTTCCACTGGTGGCCATCTGGATCGCCTGCGGCGTCGCGCTCAGCGACGGCCGCTCGACACCCACGCCAGGTCGGGCATCGCCGTCGGGTTAGAAGCGGACGCCGATGCCGGCGCCGGCGCGATTGATGTTCAAGCCATCCGTGGTGAACACGTGTCCGAACCGATATTGCAGGTCAATGAAGAGCTTGCGCGACACCAGCCAGGCGACGCCGCCACCGACCGTCACCATCCCCGCCGTCTCGTTGCCCGACAGATCGCTGCCGAGCGTCGCGAACTGCGTGATGTCGCCCGACGGCGTTGAAAAAGAGACATCTTTGCTGGCCACGGCCACGCCGCCGCCGGCAAGGACGTAGGGCTCGAGGACGCTGCTGCTGACCGGGAAGACGTATTTGAACCCGGCATCGCCGAAGGCGACCGGCTCTTTGACTTGAAAGGTGGTGGGACCGGCAACCACGGTCACGCCCGCCGCAAGGGTCTGCGCGGCGGCGCCGAGCGCGGTGGGCGCGGCGTCGCGCACGTAACCGCCTTCCAGGAACACGCTCAGTCCGGGCCGCACGGCAAACCCGATCTCACCGCCGAACGACTGGCTCGTGACGTCGCTGAACGCCGCCTGCGCGACCCCCTCGACGTAGCCGCGGCTCGGCGCGCCCGTGCCGGCCTGCGATTGAGCCTGGGCCGAGCCGCCAAGTGCTCCAGCAGCCAGAATGGTTGCCACCACAACTCTCATACAAGCGTCTCCAGGGCCGTGTGAACGCGGCTCCGAACCTCGCCCGCGGTCGCGCCGCAGCGACTCCAATGAACGTCGAAGCAGTCTGGGGAATTGCTTCGCGGAAGGCCGTTTGAGCGTAGCGGACTTCCCGCTCTCGGTCAACATTAAAACTGGATAAACGTCTGCGCGTCGCGAATGCTTTCGAAAATAATGAAACGCCGTGCGACTCGTTCTCGCCACCACCACGCTCCTTGTTCTCGCCTTCGGCATCGCGGCGCGCCTCGACCCGCTGTCCCAAGGATTGACTGCGACGTATTTCGCCGACGTGAACTGGACGTCGGTGCCACTCAAATCCCTCGTCGAGCCCGAGCCCTCGATCGACACGCAGCTTGCGTCCTGGCAGGGTCATCTCCCGGAGACCTACAGCGCGACGTGGACCGGATCCCTGGTGGTGCTGCGCGATGGCCTGTACACGTTCGCCACCGCCTCGGACGATGGATCGTGGCTGTTCATCGACGGACATCCCGTGGTGGACAACGGCGGCCGTCACGCGCGGCGGGTTGCGACGGGCGTCATCCAGCTCGAACGCGGCGTGCACAGCATCTTCCTGAAGTACGTCCAGGAAGGTGGACCGAGCGCACTGGAGTTGTTCTGGGGGCCGACGGCCACGGTGCTGACGCCGGTGCCCGCCTGGGCGCTGTGGACGCGACATGCCGAATTCCGCCGCATCCTCGCGAGCATGGTCGTCTGGCGCGGGTTCCGCATCACGCTGTTGATCTGGGTGGTCAGCCTGACGGCCGCTGCCGCGTTCGGCGTTGCGACCCGGCTCCCTGCATGGATCGCATACTGGACGGCCGATCCCGTTCGGCGCGCACTGACCATCGTCGTCCTCGGATCGGTGGTGCTCAATTTGATCGGTATCACGTGGGGCCTGCCGAGCGAATGGGTCGGCGATGAATTCACGCCCACGGCGGTGATGATGGGAATTGCGCACCGGTACACGAACGGGTGGTTCGATCGATACCCTCCCCTGCATTTCTACGTCTTGACGCTGGCGTACGCGCCGTGGCTGGTGCTCAAAGCATCCGGCTGGCTGCACGTGGCGCCGCCGACCGAGGATGTCGTCCTGTTTCTCATCGGCCGGCTGGTCGGGGTCGCCTTCGGGGCGGCGACGCTGGTGGCCGTATACGCATGCGGTGCGCAGTCGTTCGGACGCGGCGCGGGCGTCTGGGCGGCGGCGCTCTTCGGTCTGCTGACCCCGCTCGTGTTTTATGCGAAAACGGCCAATCCGGAGGTCCCCTACGTCTTCTGGTTCGCGCTCTCGCTGGCCTTTTACCTGCGCGCGCTCCAGACCTTGCAGGCGCGCGACCTCGCGCTCATGTGCATCGCCGCGGCGGCGGCCATCGGTACGAAGGATCAGGCGTACGCGCTGTATCTGTCGGTTCCCTTCGTGCTCGCCTACCAGATCCGTCGCGCAGGCCGCCGCGTGGCCGACTGGCGGCTCTGGATGGGGCCGGTGCTCGGCCTCGCGGTGTTCGCGGCGATTCACAACCTCGCGTTCAACCTGGAGGGATTCATCAACCATGTCCGCGACATCACCGGGCCCGGCCGCGCGTATCGAATGTTCGAACCAACATTCAGCGGCCAATTGGCGCTGCTGCGGCTAAGCGTGGATATCGACCGGCGATCCTGGGGCTGGCCGTTCTTCGTTCTGACGCTGGCTGGCGTCTTTTTCGCCGTCAGGAATCGGTCGCACCGACTGTTCGCCGGCGCGCTCCTGCTCGTAGCGGCGTCGTACTATGCCGGGTTCATTGCTGTGATTCTGTACAACTATGATCGTTATTTGTTGCCGATCTGCGTCGTCCAGGCGCTCTTCGGAGGCGTCGCCATCGAGTGGCTGCTGGCTCGACACGGTCGTCCGATCGTTTTGGCGGCGTTTGCGTACACACTGCTCTACGCGGCCACCGTGGACGTGTTGATGTGGCGCGACTCTCGCTACGCCGCCGAAGGATGGCTGACGAGTCGCGCCATGCGCGGCCATGATCGCCTCGTGGCGACCATCTTTCCCCTCGTCACCGAGCCGCGCATGCAGGCGTTCGAGTCGGTCGATATCGGCACGATCGACAACCTGCATCGATGGAACCCCGATTATTTCGTGGTCAACGCCGACTACGCGCGTGCCGTCCCTGCGGATGCGAGGACCGCGCCGCTCGTCAACCGCCTCCGGAGCGAGGCCCTCGGCTACCGGCGCGCATTCAACTACCGCGCGCAGTCGCCGTGGCCGTGGCTGCCGGCGCCGCATCCCGATCTGGTCGGTCCACGCGACGACGCGCCGATCGTCTCGTTCCTGCGCGACATCAACCCATCGATTGAAATCTACGAACGAGTCGATCCCTAGGCGCCCACCTTGAGCACCAGGCTCCATGCGCCATTCACCAGCGCCATGTACTCGTAGGAGAAGCCGATCACCTGGACCGCCGGATAGTACGCGGCCTGTGTCGGATAGCCGTTGGAATTCATCCAGTTGATCGCCGACTGCGGATCCATGCCGCGGTCCAGCATGTCGAAAACCTGGAGCGCGTCGAGCGGCGGATTCAAGAAGGTGACGCCGTTGTATGACGTGAGGTACTCCACGCTCCAGAAGGACCCCATGGTGGCATGTCCCGGCGTGCCAGGCGGCTGGACACCCGGCCACAGGGGCACTCCGAGCTGGTTCGCCACGAGCTGGGCCTGCGAGGGATTCAGCGCCGTGAAGGACTGGACCGTGCTTGGGGCGCTCGTGACCCCGCTCGCGGCGTCGATGGCGATCACGTTCCAGTAGAGCGTCGTATTGAGCGGCAGGTCGCTCGTCGGCGTGAAGCCGGTTTCGTTTTGCCCTTCCGGTTGTATCGCCGTCACAAAGACCCCTGTGAAGGCCGCGTTGGTGGACACCTGGAATCGATACGTGATGGGACCGGCCGGGCCGCTTCGCGTCGCGTTCATCACCCGAAACGTCGGCCGGGGACCGGTTTGCACGCCACTGAGCGGCCCGATCGGCATCGGCGGACTGAGGATGACGGGCGGCCCAATGCTGAACTTGAGCGTGGCGCCGAACGGGCTTGTAGTCCCGCCGGTCGTCGCCCGCGCATGCCAGTAGTAGTCGGTCGAGCCCGCAAGCGTGGCCAGCGAGACGTTGGTCTGGCCGTTGGCCCCCTCAGCCACGTTGTTCGGCGTTTGGATCCTTGAACTGAAGCCCGGATCCGTCGCGACCTCAAACGAGTACACCGTGCCATTGGGTCGCGTGGCGACGGCATTCTGCACGGTCAGGATCACGGGCTGGCCGCCGTAACTGATCTTCGAGGTGTTGGCTGGCGAGACCCCGACCGGTGCGGCGACCGACGCCGTGAGCGAGCTGGACGGCTGGGTGGTGTTGCTGGTGCACCCGACGCAGGCCCACGTGGCCAGGAGTGCGGCGACCGCGACTTGGGGACGAGCGATCATCGTGTTGGTCTCCGAAGCAAGGATTTGACTTTCGCAGCCGCTGTCGTGGTCGGTGCGACCTGGATCGTCTGCTGAATCACGGTAAAGAACGTCTGGGCGATCAGATGATAGCCGTCGGCGGTTGGATGAAGGCCGTCGGGACCGATCAACGTGAGGTTGCCGTTGAACGCCTGATACACGTCGGCAAGCGGCGCCCCTTCCAACATGGCGAGCGCGCGGACTTGATCGTTGAAGCCGGGGACGAGCGCGGCGCCCAGGCCCCGCGGAACCGGGCAACAGCCGGCGGGGTTCATCGGCGGCAGCGTCGCGATGAACGGAGTCACGCCGACGCTTCGCGCAAAATTGATCATGCCACGCAGCTGCGCAATCATCGCGGGCTCGATCGTCGCGTCCCGTTGGTCCAGGTCGTTGGCCCCTTCCATGATCAGCACGACGTCCCACTTGGCCGTTCCCGGCGCGAGGTGGGCGGTGAACCGCGTGAACGCGGGATTGACCGGATCGAGGAGCGCTTCGCCAGCGGCGCCGTCGTTGGTCACGGTCGGCGACTGTAGCGTGTAGCGGCCGACGAGATCGATCTGCAGCGCGCCGGGATACGTATCGGCAAAGGGAAACTGGACCAGCGTTTTCCAGAGCGAGCCGTTGAGACTCGTCGTCAACGAGCTCTGTCCATTCTCCCCCCAGGTGGTGCTGTCCCCGAACGCGATGAACCTGGTGACCGCCAGCTTCGGCGGGTAGGCGACGGAAACCGTAAAGGAGCAGTTGCCGACCCGGTGGTCAGCGTCAGTGGCGGTGCACGTCACGCTTGTCGAACCCTGATTGAACGCGGTCCCGGAGGGCGGCGCACAAATCGGACCGGCGAGGGGCGGCAGGCCCCCCGTCACGGTCGGCAGATTGTAGGTAATCGGCACGGGGATGCCGAGTGTCGAGAGCTGCGCGATCGCGCTGGGGCACGCGAGCACGGGCGACCCCGGGTCGACAGATGCCGGCGCCGTCGCACTGGCCGTGCACCCGGCCGTCATCACGAGACACAATCCGGCCAGGGCGGATGGTACGCACGAGAAAGAAATGGGACGGTTCAAATCAGGAACCGTCCCACAGTAGCTGCAGTCAGCGTCGGATCGCAAGCGTGCGGGCAAGCGAGAAGGTGAACGATCCACTGTCGCCGGCCGGCAACGCCACGACGACCACGTTTGTCCGTTCGCGGACGGAGGTGACCGTCGTCAGTCCGCGCGCATCGCCGGCGGACAGGAAGAATCCCATCTGCTCGCCGACGTGCGGCTGATAGCCGGCCATGGGCCCCCAGCGGCTGTCGTACGCCCAGTTCTGCGCGAAGTTGGACAGGATTGGCGCGCCGGTCGATGGCCGGCCGCGCCACATCTGAATGAAACCGGCCGTATTCCACTGGCCATTGACACGGACGACGGCCCAGACGGTGTACTGGAGGGGGCCATTGAACCCCGGCGGAACGACGTCCGGCCAACTGTTCGCGGTGGTGAACTGGAACGACAGGCCTGCGGAGGGCGACATGTCGAGACGCGTGATCGTGCCGGTCGCCGGCCAGCTCGCGATGTCGGGCGGCGAGTTATACACGGCCGCGGAGGCGAGATTCAACTGATCGTTTGCGGCCGGCGCGCCGCCGCCTCCGCCGCTCGGCGGCGGCGCGATGACCGGTTGCGGCGGCGTGACAAACGCGGACGTCGTCGAGAAGGGCCCAAGGGTGGTCGGATCCGCTGCGCGGACGTGCCAGTAGTAAATCGTGTTGTAACTGAGATCGGTCGAGATCGTCAGCGTCGTCTGATTGGGCTGTTCGGCGGCGGTCCAGACCGCGATCTTGTTCGCGAAGGTCTGACTGTCAGCGACCTCGATCAGGTACGTGATCGCGCCGACGGGGCCCGATCGCGGCGCATCGTTGATGACGAAGTTCGGACGGATGCTGTCGGTCGTCGAGTTCGGCGCCGGCGAGACCAGAGTGGGCGCGTTGATGACGATCGGGGTGAACACGTCGAAATTCGTCGCCGCGCTGAAGGAGCCGCTATTGGCGCCGTCCAAGGCCTGGGCGTGCCAGTAATAGGTCCGGCCCGTGGCGAGCGGACTAGGGAGCTTCAGGCCCGTCTGGCCGGAGCCTGGTGTGATGCCGTCGCGCGAAAAGACTTTGTTGGTGAAGGTCACGTCGGTGGCGACCTCGAACACGTAGGTGAGCGGCCGCACGCCATTGGTTGTTGCGTTTGAAACCATCAGCGTGATCGGCTGCTGGTCGACCGCGATCTTGGTGCCGCTCGTCGGCGAGACGATCGCCGGGGCGGTGATGTTGACGCCGGGGATCGGCCCGGCGACCGTCGCCGTCAGCGGGTTCGAGCTCTTGGTGACGTCGCACGCCAACGCTGCGAGAACGGTGACGCACAGCCCCAGTTTGGCACAGCACCTATTGAACATCGCTGCACACTCTTGCGTATCGGGTTCGAAAAGCGCGGAGATTAGACCCAGGCTGGGGGCTGAATCCTCGTCAGCGCGCGCCGAGAGTTGAGAGGCGCCTATGGTAGCATGCCGCCGCCGACGTGCTCACCCTCTCTGACAGCGCGCGACGCGAGCGCGTTGTTGTCTGCACCGTTGCGGTCGCCCTCGTCCTTCTCCGCAGTTTCGTCGCCACCTACTATGAAGGCTTCTTCTTCGATTCGGATCAGGCGATCGTCGGCCTGATGGCGCGTCACCTCAGCCGTTTTCACGACTTTCCGCTCTTTTACTACAGCCTCAACTACCTGCTCGGGGTTCAAGCGTGGATCGTCGCGCCGGTCTTCTGGATCGTCCGCTCATCGGTTGCGGCGATGCGACTCCCGTTTGTGCTGCTGAACGCCGGGGTGGCGATCGCGCTCATCTCGATGCTGACCGCGGAGTTGGCGCTCCGGCCAGCGATCGCGTTCGTCGTGGCGCTCCCCTTCATCATTCCCTCGCCGGGCGCGGCCAACCATCTGGTCGAGCTTGCCGGCGCCTCCGTGGAACCGTTTGCGTATGTCCTCGGCTTGTGGGCGCTGCGGCGCCACCCGCTGGCGTTCGGGCTGCTGCTCGGCGTGGGCTACTTTCACAGAGAATTCACAATTTTCGCGCTGCCCGCACTGGTGGTGGC
>JBPYEE010000354.1:0-6948 GCA_051985095.1 Vicinamibacterales bacterium
CCGGCTCGCAATCGACGAGACAACCACGATCGCTTTGCCCTGTCCACTATCCTCGAAGTGTTCGCCAGCCCACTCCACCAGCACTCGCGTCGCTGTCAGGCTCGTCGCGATTTCACCGGCCCACTGATCGCCGTCACCGCGGTAGCGCTGCAGCAACACGGCGCTGCTCAACGGTCCTTGTGCGTCGACGATATCGGCCAGCGTCGTGTGCAGCCGCTCGACATCACCGATATCGACACTCCAGTATCGGCCGCCGTCATCGACCGGCGTCGCCGTTCGGCCGATAACCGAAACGCGCCAGCCGTCGGCTGCCTGACGGCGTACGACAGCCCGTCCTATCCCGCGTGTGCCGCCGACGACAAGAACGTGGCCGGCGATGCTCACACCTGCAACGCCCGGCCGCTCGCAGGGAAGATCGACGCGAATATGCCGCCGCGTGCCGCGAATTCCGCGTGGCTGTCGACGACATTCTGCTCGCCGATCGGATTCAGGCCGAGCAGGCAGAGAGCGAGACCGCGCTCGAGCAGAGCCGACGACCCGACGATCGGCAGCTTCGATCCCGGCATGTAGAGACCGCGCTTGTGCGGGTTGTCGTCGATGACGCAGTCGATCAAGTCGGCGACCCCCAACACCGACAGCCACGTGCACGCCAGATGGCCGGCGCCGAAGAGCGCAATCGGACCTCGGCGACGGTGGTCGATGAGCGCCTTCCTGATCTTTTCGCGCCGTTGCGGAAACGACGCGCCAAATATCTGACCTCTCGCGCGCTCTCGCGCCACGACCGCGTCATTCCGATGCCCGTCGGTCGCGCCGGCTTCGGGCGTCGCGATCGCCACAAGCGAGTTCTCGAACGGATACGGGTAGTTCTCCATTCGCACGACCTTCAGCCCAGCGGTTGGAAAGGCGCCGGCGAAGGTCGCCGGCGTGTAGTACAGCGTGTGCTCTTCCCAAATCGTCGTGTAGTCGCAGGCGTTGAATGCTCGACTGCAGTCCGGCACCTCGACCACGATGTAGCCGTTCGGATGTGTGAGCACCTTGAGCGCCTCGATGAAGTCGAGAGGTGCCGAAGCGTGCTCAAGAATATGCCGAACGATCAGCACGTCGGCGCGGCCGCGCCGGCCCGCGATACGCGCGGCGCGCTCGGGCGTCAGGCGATCCTGCACAGTCTCGACGCCCAGGCCGCCATGCACCCGCTCCACTTCAAGGTCCTCGCCGAGATTCAAGCGCCAGCTCGTCAAGCCGCGTCGTTCGACGCGTCCAAGCGTACTGTCGTCCTTGAAACTCACGCCGCCGACGACCGCGCCAGGCCCGATCCGCGGCAGCGCCATGAGGATCTCGACAAGGGGATCGAGATGTGGTTCCGGCTCGTGATACGTGATCCAGTCGTAGGGTGGCACGAGCGCGCTCGACGGCACCGGCGTTTCGATCTGCACGAGGCCGCAGCGCTCGCACTGGCGTAACGCGATCGGGTAGCTCGTCTCCTCTTGCGCCGGCGAGGTGAGGAAACGGTTCGAGATCGGCTGAGGGCCGAGCTCAACCACCCTGACCACGCGATCGTGCCTGCAGGCAAGGCAGGGACGGCTCACGCTCGCGCTCCCGCCGCTTCGTCGAGCGCCGAAGCGGTCCGTCGCAGCCCTTCACCGAGCGGCGTGAACCGGAAACCGGGGCAGGCGCGCAGCAGCGCAGCGTTGTCGAAAACATGATCGACTTGAGCCTTCGTCCTCGGCTTCGAGGTCACCGCCGGCCGGCGGCCCATAACTTCTGCGACCACGTCAAGAGCCTCGACGTATGTGTAACTCGTGCCGGCGACAACATTGAGCACGCCGGTCACCGTGCTCGCAGCCAGACGTCTGGTCACTTCGACGAGGTCGTCGACGAAGAGGAACTCGCGGCGCTCGGTTCCATCGCCCCACAGCGTAATCGGCCGGTCCGATCGCGCCGCCTGCAGAAAACCGGAGGGGCCATAGTAGTAGCCGGGCTCGGTCGGACCGTAGACGAGCGCCGGCCTGAGAATCAGGTACGGCGTCGCGCCGGCCGCCTTCAGCATCGTACGCTCGGCGGTGTACTTTCCGATACCGTAGAACGACGTCGGCTGCACCGGCGTTTGCTCCGTGATGACGTCGTGTTGGACGTCTTCGCCATAGACGGCGGCGGAACTAAAGAACACGATCCGACGCACCGGTCGCGCCGCAATTGCGCGCGAGACATTCATCGCGATCGTGACGTTCTTCTCGAGGATATCGACGGTGTCTCCCAACTGCTTCTTGATCGCCGAGAGAACAAGGAGCGTGGCGTCACCCTCGAGCAGCTGCTGCAGGTCCCGCGCGGCGGCGCGACGCGTGAGATCAAGATTTTCCGCCGAGCAGCCGATTACGTCCGCGCCGGCGCGGCTGAAGGCCACCGCCAGCCGGCGTCCGAGATAGCCAGAGTGGCCAAGAATGACGACTCTATTCGCGTTTTCCGACACAGAGCGCGAACAAGTAATGCGCGAGTCGATGGAATCCCGTATGCACAACTTCGTCGTTCATCGAAAACATGAAGACGTCGTGAAAGTACTTCAGCATCAGCGCCTTCAAGTCGGGGGCGGTCTTGCAGTTCACGTGGCCGGTCCGACTGGCCGCCGACGCGTAGGCCTGCGACTCGAGCGACGGCATGCCGATGATCAAGATGCCCGGCGGAACCAGGGACGCGCCGATGTTGGCGATGAACCGGTCCTCGTCTGTGGGATCGATGTGCTCCAACACGTCGAGCGCATAGGCCGCATCGAACACCCCGGCGACCGGCCCGATCAGCATATCGTGCTGTCGGACTTCGAACCTCCATGGGTCCTCCATCCCCTGCTGCGCGTTTTCGACCCATTCCGGCAGCAGCTCGACGGCGACGAGCGTACCAACTGCCTGTTTGACGACGCGGCTCGCCCACGCGTCGCCACAACCGACTTCCAGGACACACGCCTTGCCTTCGAGCATCTTTGCCGTGAACTTGTAGCGCGAGAGCACGATGCCGAGCCGCTTCGGATCCGCGTGCCACGCCGCATCGGCACGCAGGCCCATCTGGGCGGCACCCTTTGCCGCCCGCAACTCGATGTGGGCCTGGTATTGCCGTTCGCGCGTCTCGTCGGCCACGTCAGTCCATCTTCAGCAGGACCCGTCCCGCGTCCCCGCGGCGTACGGTTGCGATTGCTTCGTTCACTTCCCCGAGCGGAAACTCGTGCGTGACGAACCCGTCGAGCGAGAACCGGCCAGCCTGCATCAGGCGGATGTAACGCGGGATGTCGACATGCGGTTCGGCGCTGCCGCCATGCGATCCGGTGAGCACCTTCTTGAAATGCAACGGGAGCGAGTAGATCGAGATGTTGTCGCCCTTGCGCGGTACGCCGACGAGTATCGTCTTGCCGTCGGCATGCGTCAGCTCGTACGCCTGTTCGATCACGCGAGGTCGACCGGTCGTATCCACGACGACATCGGCGCCGCCCAGGCCGACGGCCGCGCGCACGCGATCCAGCAGCCCGTCGGTCGCCGCGTTGAACACGTGTGTCGCGCCGAACCGCTTCGCCCATTCGAGCTTGGCGTCAACCAGATCGACCGCGACGATTGGGTTTGCCGATACCATGTGCGCCGCCTGCACGATGTTGACGCCGACGCCACCGACGCCGAACACGATCACCGACTGTCCAATCTGAACAGCCGCGTCGCGATTGACGACGCCGATCGCGGTGGTCACTGCGCACCCGAATAATGGCGCGAGCCTCAGGTCGAAGTCTTCCGGGATCTTCGTGAGCCTGTTTTCGGACACGACCGCGTGATCGTTGAAGGTGGTGACCCAGCCTGCGTTGACTCGCCGGCCGTCCCATCGGTACACCGGCGGATCAGACTGCAATCCATCGCTCGGCCGCCAGTGCATGACCACCGTATCGCCGGTAGCCACTGTTTTCACGCCGGGACCGACGTCGAGCACGGTTGCCGATCCTTCGTGGCCCAGCAGGTGCGGCAAGAATTTGTCCGGGCCCTTGGCGCCTTCGATCTCGTTGATCTGCGCGCCACAAATGCCGCTGTAGTGCACTTTGACGAGCACCTGGCCAAACGCCAGCTCCCCGGGCAGCTCGAGATCAGCGACCACCAGAGGCTGATTGAGCTCGACCAGAACCGCAGCTTTCATCGCTGTCGGCCTATTCGAAAAAGATGAATTCGTAATCGCCGGTGTAGCCGAAGTGGCGATAGAGCCAGATCCATTCGGCGGTGTCGAAGAACGCCTCGGCCGTCAGCGCCCAGCACTGCAAATTGAACTGCTCGCGCTCGTTCCGGTAGCTCTCGACCATGATGTACTTCTGTTTGCCGACCCGTTCGATCTCACGAACCGACGACTCGAGCTCAAATACGCGCAGGTTGTGCAGTGCGCCGAACGAGATGACAAGATCGAAATGGTTGTCGCCCCACGGATACGGGTCCTGCGCGCGGTAGCGAAACAGATACGGCCGTATGGGCTCCGGCGCGTCCGCCAGGCCGTGCCCGGACACGTCAAAGCCCACGACCTCCGCCTGCGGCAGCAACAGCTTCAGCTCGTACAGCAGGTGCGCCTTCCCGCAGCCGACGTCCAGAATCCGGGCATTCGGTCCCATCCGGTACTGGGCAATCAGCTGTTCCGCGACACCCTTCCACCGCCCGTCGTACTTGTAGCCGCCATACCCGTATCGACGGTCGCCGTCCCAGTAATCGGATTCGTACTCTTTCGCTTTCAGCATGCAATGGACCTTCTCGTCCACCATGCGCGCGAGGTAGTCGCGTGTCGTCCGCTTGTGCAGCGGCGTCACGATGTTCAGCAATTGTCCCATGCAGTGTCGTGTCCTTAGGTGACCGGCGCCGGCCGGGCGGCGAGCAATTCGTGCACGACGGCGGCCGTGTGCCCGGCCGTGATGCAGTACTGATCCATCTGGGTCGCCTGCGATCCGTATCCGTGTGGAAACACGTCCGGGATGCCGATTCGCCGGAAGCGTTTCGGCCGCTCGAACCCGGCTTCCGCGAGTACCTCCGCGACGGCGCCGCCGAGGCCGCCCAGTATCGTGTGCTCTTCGACCGTGACGATCGCATCGGCGCGACGGGCATGCGTGAGCAGCGCCTCGCGATCGAACGGTTTGATGGTCGGCATGTGCAAAACGGTGGAGGTGATGCCATCGTTGCGCAGCGTTGCCGCAGCCTCGAGCGCCACTTTCAGCGTGATCCCCGTCGTCACGAGGAGCACGTCGTCACCCTGCACCATCGTGATCGCACGGCCGATTCGGAACGGGTGCGCGTCGCTCGACACGATCGGGTCGCCGCCTTTGCCGAGGCGGATGTAAATCGGACCCTCATGATCGACCGTCTGCGGCATCAGCCGCGCCATCTCGTCGGCATCACACGGCGCCACGACGGTCATGTTCGGCACGGTCCGCATGATCGCGATGTCATCGATCGCCAGGTGCGTCGGACCGAGCGGCGCGTACACCACGCCACCGCCATTCGCGATCAGCCGGACGTTGGCCTTGTGCAGGCCGAGATCCAGCACCACCTGTTCGTAGCAGCGCCGAGTCAGAAACGTCGCGATCGTGTTGACATAAACGATCTTGCCCTCGAGCGCCATCCCCGCCGCGATGCTGACGATGTTCGCCTCGCTGACGCCCTCCATGAAGAAGCGATCCGGCATCTCGCGCCGGAACATGTCGAGCGTGCCGACGCCGAGGTCCGAGCCGATGAACCAGATGCGGTCGTCGCGCTTCGCGAGCTCGTAGACCATGTCCAGCGACTTCTTCCGCATCAATAGGACTGCAGCGCAGCAACCAGTCGGTCGGCGTCCTGCGCCGTCACCTTGTTCCGGTGATGCCACGTCATGTCGTTTTCCACGAATGGCACACCCTTGCCCTTCACCGTATGGCAGACAATCGCGTTCGGTTTTCCCGGCTCGACGGGCAGCGCGCCGAGCACACGACGGAGCTCGGTGACGTCATGGCCGTTGACGTCGACGGCGCCGAATCCGAATGCGCGCCATTTGTCGGCGAGCGGTTCGAGATCCTGCACGTCGCGCGTGCTGCCGTACGACTGGTGTTTGTTGTAGTCGGTGAGCACCGTGAACCGCTCCAGCCGGTGCTTCCCCGCCGACAGCGCCGCCTCCCAGACAGAGCCTTCGTTCGATTCGCCATCGCCGATCACCACGAACGTGCGCGCGTCGGTGCGCGCATACTGCGCGTGAAGCGCGAAGCCGAGCGCGATCGAGATCCCGTGCCCGAGACTGCCGGTCGACGCTTCGACTCCAGGAATGTGGTGTTCGGGATGGCCCCCGAGGAGCCCGTCGGCTTTGCAGAATTTCCAGAGCTCCGATTCGGGAATAAAGCCTTTGTCCGCCAGCAGCGCGTAGAGCGCCAGGCAGCCATGCCCTTTGCTCAGTACGAATCGGTCGCGCCCGGGCCACTTCGGGTTGCTCGCGTCGTAGCGCAACACGTCATCGTAGAGGACGCGGAGGATCTCGACCAGGGAGAACGCCGCGCCGACATGGCCACGCTGGCCGGCGGCGAGCGTCCGGACGATCTGCCTGCGGAGCTCGATCGACCGCGCGTCCAACTTGATGGTCAGAGGATCGGTCATAGGAACGGGTTCGCCGAATATTCACGTCGGATCCGAGTGGCCATCACGTCCGCCTTCTCGAGCTGCACGCGGCACCGCGCGGTCCGGTCTGTTTCATCGTCGGCGCCGGCCCGGTGCGGCAGGAAGTCGTTCAGCAAAATGAGGCACCACTTCAATCCGAACAGCGGGTAGACGATTCGGAGTCGCGCAACAAGATCCCCGACATCGCCGAACGCCTCGACAAAGCAGCGGATGAACCTGCGCTGCAGCGCCTCACCGAGCGCCATCGCCGGGTGGAGTATGAAGTCGGCCGCCGTCTTCGCCGGATCGTCCCAGCCGAAGTACTCGAAATCGA